>JBDNRM010000086.1:0-16053 GCA_047718615.1 Bacillus sp. (in: firmicutes)
TACAGATACCCAGAATAGCCACTCGCCCGTTTTATTTTCACAGAAAAAGCGGAAGAGACTTGTTTATGTATCTTCCGGCTTTATTAAAAATCTTTGTTTTTTTTTTCACAAATTAGGCATTTGAATGAAGCGATTTACAATAACGAGCATACAATGCAACGAAGCAACCTGGTGGATTGAACTGGGTAAGGGTACAATAGTCAAATAAAGCCTCAGTAAAGTTCCCCTTCTTTACTGAGGCTTATTTTTGTGGAAGCGAATAGGCAATGGATTCTCATTCATGTCAACATAGTGATGTAGGAAAAACAAGCATGTTAATCAAATAAACACGATGAGGAGATCCTTGTAATGGAAGCAGAGAGCTGCCAGAACCCCTGAAGACACCTATAGGAATTGTCGGACAGCCCCGAGCCCCTGCCACATGGAAAGCGAAGTGTATGCAGGCTGCAGACTAATTGAGAGTGCATTCCGTTTTTTAAACGAACACCATGTCTTCAAGAAAGTCTTCACAAAATTGTTATCGTATTTTTTTGAAAAATGTCATAACCCTTCTTTTCAAGTATATATTGAAGAGAAGGGTTTTTATTTTCATTTTAATAAAAACCTGATTTTTAAATATGTATTAAAAATAGACATGTAAAATCACGGATTATTGCCGACTAGAATGATAAACAACGATAGTTTACATGATAGGTACAACAATCATTCGTTAACGAAATAAAAATACATGAAAGAGGAGGGAAATTTTTAAAATCAGTCATAATGATATAGGACAACGTCATAAATATATATTGTCATATAGTATTATAAGGATTTTTTAATCCCATATACTAGGGAAAGTTCAGGAGGGGATCACTTGGAAAAGGTCAATATTTTCAAAGATATTGCTGAAAGAACGGGCGGCGATATTTATTTAGGAGTAGTAGGTGCTGTTCGGACTGGAAAATCAACTTTTATAAAAAAATTTATGGAACTTGTAGTAATCCCTAATATGGAAAATGAAGGAGACAGAACAAGAACAAAGGATGAGCTTCCACAAAGTGCAGCAGGAAAAACGATTATGACAACTGAACCAAAGTTTGTTCCAAATCAAGCGGCCTCTGTGAAGGTAGATGAAGGATTGGATGTTAATATAAGACTTGTAGATTGTGTTGGATATACAGTGCCAGGAGCACAAGGCTATGAAGACGAAAATGGTCCGAGAATGATCAATACACCTTGGTATGAAGAACCTATTCCCTTTCATGAAGCAGCTGAAATTGGTACAAGAAAGGTAATTCAAGAGCATAGTACAATTGGCGTTGTAATTACGACAGACGGCACGATCGGTGATATTCCTAGAAGTAATTATTTAGAAGCCGAAAATCGTGTGATTGAAGAATTAAAAGAGGTTGGAAAGCCTTTTATTATGATCGTAAACAGTGCTCAACCATTCCATCCGAACACAGAAACATTAAGAGCTGAACTGTCGGAAAAATACGATATACCAGTTATTGCGATGAGTGTAGAATCAATGCGGGAGTCAGACGTCTTTAATGTTATGAGAGAAGCTTTATTCGAATTCCCAGTATTAGAAGTAAATGTGAATTTACCAAGCTGGGTAATGGTGCTGCGTGAAAATCATTGGCTTCGTGATAATTATCAAGAAGCAGTCAAAGAAACAGTCAAAGATATTAAAAGATTAAGAGATGTAGACCGAGTAGTACAGCACTTTAGTGACTATGATTTTATTGATAAAGCAGGATTAGCCGGGATTGAAATGGGTCAAGGGGTAGCAGAAATTGACTTGTTTGCGCCAGATGAACTATATGATGAAATTTTGAAAGAAATTGTCGGGGTAGAAATAAGAGGAAAAGACCATTTATTAGAATTGATGCAAGATTTTGCTCATGCTAAAACGGAATATGACCAAATCTCCGATGCCTTAAAAATGGTAAAACAAACTGGTTATGGAATAGCTGCACCTTCGTTAGTTGATATGAGCTTAGATGAGCCGGAAATTATACGTCAAGGTTCACGTTTTGGGGTAAGATTAAAAGCTGTGGCTCCTTCCATTCACATGATAAAAGTGGATGTAGAATCCGAGTTTGCTCCTATCATTGGGTCAGAGAAACAAAGTGAAGAGCTTGTCAGATACTTAATGCAAGACTTTGAAGATGACCCTTTGTCCATTTGGAATTCCGATATATTTGGAAGAAGTTTAAGCTCGATCGTAAGAGAAGGGATCCAAGCGAAGCTCTCCTTAATGCCTGAAAATGCTAGATATAAATTAAAAGAAACACTTGAACGAATTATTAATGAAGGCTCAGGAGGCTTAATTGCAATCATACTTTAGGAGAACTCTTTTATAGGGTTCTTTTTTATTGTCTAGGAAAGTATAAAAGAAATGGATGGTAGATAACTTAGCGGTTGTGCCAGCATCCAGGCTTCGAAAATATTATAGTTTTTTGTAAAGCGATGGATGTCAGATATGGATAAAGAAGGTCGAAAAGATAAATGAAGAAAATAATACATGTATTACATTTTTATATCAAAATAAGAAAAGATAGCTATCTTTATATGAAATTTCTTGATAAGCTTAATTGATTATGATAATCTTTTAAAGGAATTAGCGTCATTAAAAGCACAAAAGATATGGTGGATAGCTTTTTACTTGAATTATTCTTTTAAATGCACTAATATAGTCCATGTTTAAGAAAAAGTTCGGGATGACGTATATAATTCCGATAATTTGTTTACAAATAATGATAGGAATGTAATGGAAAGATTTATTTGAAACATTTGGGAGGAGGTGAAAGGCATGAACAAGACAGAATTAATCAATGCAGTTGCTGAAGCAAGTGAATTATCAAAAAAAGACGCTACTAAAGCAGTTGACGCTGTTTTCGATACAATCTTAAATGCTTTAAAAGATGGGGATAAGGTACAACTTATCGGTTTTGGTAACTTTGAGGTACGTGAGCGTGCAGCACGTAAAGGACGCAATCCTCAAACAGGTGAAGAAATTGAAATTGCAGCAAGTAAAGTTCCTGCTTTTAAACCAGGTAAAGCACTTAAAGACGCAGTGAAGTAATTACATACATTGCAACGTATTTCAATGAAAACCGCGAATCTTCGCGGTTTTTTCTTTTTATAAAGATAAGACAGTATAAGTCTTCTGAAGTTTGACTGCTGTCTAGCTCTGATGTAAAGGATGTACAACTGCTGGCAAAGACATAAGGTTCGCAGGACGCGAGTCAATCGATGCTGAAAAAGGATGTTGCGTAGTTAGTCGATTTTCCTCTTTACGTGTATTTAGCCGGACAGGGACTAACTTCAGTGAGTATTGCTTCCGAACTTTAAAAGTAAAAACACTTTTGGAGTCTGGAGAACATTTTTTATCGGGGCAAAACAAGGCGCCCCGTGCTTTGATCTATATTACCTCTTCGGCAGAAAAGCAAATAAACAGTCGACAAACTACCGCTTTTATATTACCCTCCTTATTGTATGTATTTTTAGAAGTGTTGGCAGAAGCAGAATGATTATTTAGCTAAATGAATGAAACGTAGTAATGTTATTTAGCATGGTACATATAAAATTAAATCTAGATTGACCTTTCGTAGTTTTACATGCTTTAATATGCTAATATGGGTAGAGATGTACGGAATGAAAGGCTTTAGGAGGAAGAAGAATGGCTAAAGTAAACTTGGCGCAAATTGAAGAAGCAGTAAAATTAATCTTAGAAGCAATTGGAGAAGATCCTCATAGAGAAGGTTTACTAGATACTCCTGCAAGAGTAGCGAAGATGTACAGTGAAATCTTTTCAGGACTGCAGGAAAATCCAAAAGAATATTTTCAAACAATTTTTGGGGAAGATCATGAAGAGCTTGTGTTAGTGAAGGATATCCCCTTTTATAGCATGTGTGAACATCATTTGGTTCCGTTTTATGGATTAGCTCACGTAGCGTATATTCCGAGAAATGGAAAAGTGACCGGATTAAGTAAATTAGCAAGAGCGGTAGAGTCAGTAGCAAAAAGACCGCAATTGCAAGAAAGAATTACAACAACCGTTGCTGATACCATTAATGAAATGCTAGAACCTCATGGAGTGATGGTTGTAATTGAAGCAGAGCATATGTGCATGACTATGAGAGGTGTCAATAAACCTGGTACAAAAACCATTACAACAGCTGTACGTGGAAGATATGCTGAAAATGCTGATGCAAGAGCAGAAGTATTGTCTTTTTTGAAATAAGGAATAGATAGACTTTGCTAGCCTGAGGCGTTTCATATAAATTAAACCGATTTTTATGTTATAATTATCGAGTCTTTAAACATAAAATAGTGGATGAATAAATTAGAATATAGACAAGTGTGTTACTTGCATACTTCTTTGTTTAATGAAATTCTTTGATGCCTTGATACAAAATATCTGCGGTGTTTAGTGAGTTGGTGAGAAAGGTTTTAGATACGCAAACAAGGATGAAAGTGAGCATTTGTCAAATTTTGAAAATATTAGGGGAACAAGGGTGATAAGATGGCAAATACACAAGAAATGGTGGATAAAGTGAGAGAAGAAATTTTTAAGAAAATATCTCATGCTTATCTGTTTCAGCATATTCCAAAACCATACGTGGATGAGGATAAACTTCTTTTAACAGTTGCTGCATTAAATGATTCGAAACTGTCAGATAAAGAAGTAGAGATATACGCAATGACAACAATGTTAATTCAAATTGCCCTTGATACCCATGAACTTGTTACAAATAACAGCATCAGTGGTGAAATAGAAAAGAACAGGCAGCTGACTGTTTTAGCAGGAGATTATTATAGCGGCCATTATTATAAACTGTTAGCAGATGTTGGTGATATTACTATGATCAAAATATTTGCTGAAGCAATTAAGGAAATTAATGAGCATAAGATTATCCTTTACCAACAATCGGCAGGAAATCTAAAACAACTTTTAAATAGCATAGAAATAGTGGAGTTTTCTTTATTAAATAAACTTTTAACTCGTTTTGAATTAGAAGAATGGAAAGAATATTCTCGTCACATTTTGGTGATAAACAGATTATTACGAGAAAAAAATACATATCTACAAACAGGAAAGTCTATTGTGTTAGAGAGAATGTCATTAGAGAAAAAGAATGCAAAAGCATCTAGGAAATCAACAATTCTTCATAATTTAGAAAATACTCTCCTGTCTGCCGAGAATCAATTGGCAAAGGCAGTCGAAATGCTTCCTAAGTCTATAAGCAGCATATTAAAAGAGAAGGTACAGCGTATTTTAAGTGAATGTAAACAACTACAATTGTATGCGGAAGAAGGGTAATAGGTAATGCAGCAACAGCAATCAAAGGAAGAAAAAGTACATCATGTATTTGAAAAAATATATGGTAATTATGATAAAATGAACACATTGATTAGTTTTCAGCAGCATAAGATCTGGCGTAAAGATACGATGAAAAAAATGAATGTGTCAAAGGGATCATCTGCCTTAGATGTTTGCTGTGGTACCGCTGATTGGACTATCAGCTTGGCAGAGTCTGTTGGTCCAAATGGCCATGTAACTGGGTTGGATTTTAGTGAAAATATGTTAAGCATCGGTAAAGAAAAAACAAAAAAATATGATAATGTACGTTTAATACATGGCAATGCAATGGAGCTTCCGTTTCCAGATAATCATTTTAATTATGTAACAATCGGCTTTGGTTTACGAAATGTACCAGATTATCTCCAAGTGCTAAAAGAAATGAGAAGAGTAGTAAAGCCTGGTGGATTAGTTGTCTGCTTAGAAACGTCTCAGCCGACTATGCCTGTTTTTAAACAATGCTACTATTTTTATTTTCGATATGTGATGCCTCTATTCGGAAAGATGTTTGCAAAAAGTTATAAAGAATATTCTTGGCTGCAAGAATCAGCACGAGATTTTCCAGGAATGAAGGAACTTGCAGATATGTTTAAGCAAGCTGGCTTAATAAATGTCTCGTACAAAGCATATAGCGGCGGAGTTGCAGCTGTGCACATAGGGAGTAAAGAAAAATAAAGTTTCTGTAAGATAGTTGCTTTTCCAAATGCTTCTTTCGTACAGAAAGTAAAAGACAGGTGAGTAGTTAGTGAAATTAAAAATGATGTATTCATTTTTGAATTCGGATCTTGATTTGATTGAAAAAACACTAGAAGAAACAGTAAATGCTGATTCTACCCTATTACGGGAGTCTTCCATGCATCTACTGCAAGCAGGCGGAAAAAGGATACGTCCAATATTTGTTCTGCTTGCAGGACAATTTGGGGATTTTGATAGAATTTCTATAACAAAGGCTGCTGTTTCGCTAGAATTGATACATATGGCATCATTAGTTCATGATGATGTAATAGATAATGCTGACTTGCGCAGAGGACAACCTACAATTAAGGCGAAATGGGATAATAAAATCGCTATGTATACAGGAGATTATATTTTTGCCAGATCATTAGAAATAATGAGTGATATTGATAAGCCTGCTGCACATAAAGTACTAGCAAATACTATTGTAGAAGTTTGTATCGGAGAAATTGAACAAATAAAAGACAAATATCGATTCGATCAAAATATAAAAGATTATTTTCGCAGAATAAAAAGAAAAACAGCTCTATTAATTTCAGCGAGTTCTTTAGTAGGTGCTATTGTTTCTGATGTGGAAGAAAAATATCAAAGGAAGCTTTATCACTTTGGGTATTATGTTGGAATGTCTTATCAAATTATTGATGATGTTCTTGATTTTGTCGCAACAGAAAAGGACTTGGGAAAGCCGGCTGGAGGAGATCTACTGCAAGGGAATATTACATTGCCTGTTCTTTTTGCTATGGAAAATAAAGAAGTCCGCGATAAAGTGATTCAAGTTCATGAAGATATGAAAAAGCAGGATTTACAAGAAATTATTGATCTGATTAAAAACTCAGATGCTATTGAACGTTCATTAGAAATTAGCAATTTATATTTAGAAAAGGCATTAAAATCGATTGAAGATTTGCCGAATAACCGATCCAAAAAAGCATTAATAAATATAGCAAAATATCTTGGTAAGCGGAAATATTAGAATTTTTTGCAAAAGAAACAAATTTATGGTAATGTTTTTTTGGTAAACATCCATACAAATAATTTACACTATGGCAAAAGAAAAGAACTAACTACGTCTTCTATCATGAATACATAATTTTAGCAGTTTTCTAGTTTGTTTTATTCAACTATGCTGTGAAACACAGAGCAGGGTCGAAGATATGAAGACTCCTATGGGAATTTCGAGACAGGGTGAGACTCTGCCGGAGCTTACTTCGAGGAGACTCAAACGTATAGACCTATGGAAAGTGAAGTGTATGCAGGCTGCGGACTAATTGAGCGTGTGCATAACCTTTAAAAGGAAAAGCACTTTCCGGAGTCAGGAGAACATTTTTATTCGGGGCTAAACAAGGCGCCCCGCACTTTTCTAATTATGATATAGGAGTGAGCTTATGGAGAAAACGTTTTTAATGGTAAAGCCAGATGGAGTACAAAGAAATCTGATAGGCAAAATTATGGAACGTTTTGAACAAAAAGGCTTCCAGTTAGCAGGAGCTAAACTAATGAATGTATCACAAGAATTGGCTGAAAAACATTATCAAGAACATGTAGGAAAGCCATTTTTTTCTGAATTAGTGAATTTTATTACTTCTGGACCAGTTTTTGCTATGGTTTGGCAAGGGGAAGATGTTATTGCAAAATCACGACTAATGATGGGGAAAACAAACCCACTAGAAGCATTGCCGGGTACGATTCGCGGCGATTTCGGGGTAGTGATGCGCAAAAATATTATCCATGGTTCAGACAGCCCGGAAAGTGCCGCAAGAGAAATTGCATTGTTTTTTAAAGCTGAGGAATTAATAGAGTATCAAAAAGCTGCGAATAGCTGGGTTTATTAATTCAGACAAGATAAAATTTCTTGACGGATTTAGTGCCCATAATAGGGGAGCAAAACAAAGATGCTTGAATATTCAAGTGTCTTTTTTTACGGTTTTTAATAGGAGAATGCCTGTTTTTATTTAAAGGGGAGAAACTCAAACTTCGCACCTTCAAATTCATTTGCAAATCTTAATAGGAATCGGTTTAGAACAATAAAATGGGAGGCTTGTTTTTTATTGTGGAGGTTGCTTTCCGCGGGGCAACGCTTGAGCCTCCTCCTCATCGTTGCCTTGCGGTTGTTGGGTCTTTAGCCTTCCTACCCTCCGTTACAAGCAATCTGTTTTCGGATTTCATTACAAGGTATGGTTGCTAAACAATAGAAGCTTTGAACTTAGGTGAGTGTCTAGCGCAAGCAGCCAGTCCCAGTGAGTATTCCTCCCATGCTTCTAAAAGTAAAAAGCACTTTCCTGAGTTTTCAGAGCTGTTCAAGGCGCCACGTGCTTTTCTTAACGTATCTATAGCTATCAAAGTTTGTAAACGAATGAAAGAAGCTTAAGGAGGTAAAAGAGGGGTGATAATAATAGATTAGATAAATTATATCCCCCCTTTTCTATTGTTATCGTTTATACTATAAAAAAGAAAAACTGTGTGATTTAGTGAGGGAAAAGAATGGAAAAAGATTATGAGGATTTTGTAAGGGATTTTTATAAAACATCAGGAATCGACTTATCCTTGTATAAGGAAGCGCAAATGAAAAGAAGACTAACGTCTCTTTATGTAAAAAGAGGCTTTACATCCTTTTATGAATACTTTCAGGCAATTCGCAAAAATAAGGAACTATTAGAAGAATTATTAGATCGAATGACAATAAATGTATCAGAATTTTATCGAAACTATAAAAGATGGGAAGTATTAGAGAAAAAGATACTCCCTTCGCTAATAAAAAAAGGTGGAGCAAAGCTTAAGGTATGGAGTGCTGCCTGTTCAACTGGTGAAGAGCCATATACTATTTCGATGATTCTTGCCAATAGCTTACCTTTTTCAAAGTATACTATACTAGCAACTGATATAGATATAAACGCAATCAAAAAAGCGCAAGCTGGGCTCTACGTAGAAAGAGCATTAAATGAAGTGCCTCTTAATCAAAAAGACAAATATTTTAACCAAAATGGAAGCTTTTATGAAGTAGGTGCAGAAGTAAAAAAATCGGTAGTTTTTCAGAAACAAAATTTATTAGCAGATCCTTTCCAGGAATCTTTTGATTTAATTATTTGTCGCAATGTTCTTATTTATTTTACAGAAGAGGCAAAAGATTTATTATATCAAAAATTTGCAGCCGCTTTACGTCCAGGAGGCATTTTTTTCGTAGGAAGTACGGAGCAGATTTTTAATCCACGTAAATATGGATTAGAAACAGAAGATACCTTTTTTTACAAAAAAATCACATAAACACTCTCTCATTATCTCCACTAACGATTAAAAATTTGCTGCGAGGGCATTTATTTTAAAATTTTCTATGATGAAAAAAGCGAGGGTATGCACAAATAGTTGTGAGCAGTCCCAAAAAAAGTGACATCCCTACCTTTTTTACTACAACAAATATGGACGCTGCAGACAGAATCTTTTTTTGCTAACAAACAAATAATAGAATGAAAACCTAAAACTCATAAAAGTAAAAATATTCTGGTGTTTTAACTGTAAAAAGCAATTTTTTTTATAATTTTTATATTTTCACTATTTTTATGATCAAACGTATGTTATATTGAAACATATTTACTTTAAAGCGTTGAAGGGAGAAAGGATTCGATAAATGAGATATTTAACTTCAGGGGAATCACATGGTCCCAAACTTATTACAATTATAGAGGGTCTTCCTGCGGGAATGCCATTACTTGCAACAGATATTAACGAGGAATTAGCAAGAAGACAAAAGGGCCATGGACGTGGCAGAAGAATGCAAATTGAAACAGACACGGTGGAAATTGGCGGAGGAATCAGACACGGATACACATTAGGTTCACCCGTATCTTTGATTGTTGAAAATAATGATTGGAAGCATTGGACAAAAATTATGGGACAAGAGCCAATCGATGAAGAAGAAACAGAAATTAAACGAAAAATTACTCGACCAAGACCAGGCCATGCTGACCTAAACGGGGCAATTAAATATGGTCATCGAGATATGAGAAATGTATTAGAAAGATCATCTGCAAGAGAAACAACGGTAAGGGTAGCAGCTGGAGCAGTCGGCAAAAAACTACTTTCCCTTCTTGGAATTAAAATAGCTTCACATGTAGTAGAAATTGGCGGTGTGAAATCTGAAGCGATTCAATATGATTCCATTGATAAAGTTATTGAAGTATCAGAAAAATCACCAGTTCGTTGTTTAGATCCAATAGCAGAAAAACAAATGATGAAGGCAATTGATGATGCGAAAACAAATGGTGATTCCATCGGTGGAATTGTCGAAGTTATTGTGGAAGGCATGCCAACAGGTGTAGGCAGTTATGTTCATTATGACCGTAAGCTGGATGCAAAACTTGCTGGTGCTATCATGAGCATCAATGCATTTAAAGGCGTAGAATTTGGCATTGGCTTTGAAGCCGCAAGAAAACCAGGCAGTGAAGTGCATGATGAAATTATTTGGGATGAAGAAAAAGGATACACTCGTCAGACGAATAGATTAGGTGGTCTAGAAGGCGGAATGACAACGGGAATGCCTATTGTTGTTAGAGGTGTAATGAAACCCATTCCAACACTGTATAAGCCGTTAAAAAGCGTGGATATCGATACAAAAGAACCATTTGCAGCAAGTATTGAAAGATCGGATAGCTGTGCAGTTCCGGCTGCAGCAGTAGTTGCAGAAAATGTTATTGCATGGGAATTGGCTTGTGCTATTATCGACCAGTTTTATGCGGATAGATTTGATGCTTTATTGAATAATATCAATGATCATCGTCAATATGCGAGGGAATTTTAATGGATAAAGTTTCCGTTAAAACAGAATCTAAGCTGTATGATGTTCTGATAGGAGAAAATGCCCAATCCTTTTTACCAGCTATGTTACATAGTCATTATCCAGATATGACAAAAATATTAGTCATAACCGATGAGACAGTAGAGAAGCTTCATTTAGCTTCTCTAATGGATGAATTAGCGTCTTTTTCTGTTGTTACATATACTGTGCCAGCAGGAGAAAAAGCAAAAACATTCGATGTTTTTTATGATTGCTTAACATTTGCGCTGCAGCAAAATCTGGATCGTAAATCGTTTGTGTTAGCACTTGGTGGTGGAGCAGTTGGAGATTTAGCTGGCTTTGTAGCTGCAACTTATATGCGTGGAATCCCGTTTATTCAATTGCCAACAACTATTTTGGCTCATGATAGTGCTGTTGGTGGAAAAGTAGCAATCAATCATCCTCAAGGCAAAAATATGATTGGGGCATTTTATCAGCCAGAAGCGGTTATATATAACACTTCCTATATTCAAACATTGCCTCTAAAAGAGGTTAAATCCGGATTTGGAGAAGTGATGAAGCATGCTTTAATTAGTGATTTTCATTTTTACTCCATGCTTTTGGAAGATATAACAGATTTTTCGGTTGTTCCAGAGCAAACATGGTCTTCTTTATTAAAAAGAGGAATTGAAGTAAAAGCGGATATTGTCAGCCAAGATGAAAAAGAAGCTGGAGTGCGTGCCTATTTGAACTTTGGTCATACGCTGGGACATGCAATTGAGGCAGAAATGGGTTATGGCAATATCACACACGGAGAAGCAATTGTAATTGGCATGGTCTTCGCGTTAAAAATAAGCAAAAAGAAGCTTGGTCTCGATTTTTCTATAAAGCAACTGCTAAACTGGTTGACAAAGCTAAACTACGATACACAGATTCCAGACCATTTGGAAATAGACAAATTAATTAAACGGATGAAACAAGATAAAAAATCCTTTAATGGGGAGATTCACTTTGTATTGTTAGAGAGCATTGGAAATCCGGTTATCGAAAAAATTGGAGAAGTAGAGCTAAAACAAGAGCTACAATTATTTATGGATGGGGAGAATGTAAATGATTAGAGGAGTGCGGGGAGCAATTACCGTAGAAAAAAATGAAGAAAAAACGATCCTTCAGGCAACGGAACGACTTGTAAAAGAAATGATTTCATTAAATGATATACAAGCCGATGATGTTGCATCTGCGTTTGTTTCGGTCACGGATGATATTACTGCTGCTTTCCCTGCTAAAGTTATTCGTCTACAAGAAGGCTGGACGTATGTACCAGTAATGTGCATGAAAGAAATGGATGTACCTTTATCGTTGAAAAAATGTGTTCGCATCATGTTTCATGTAAATACAGCTGTTTCACAAAAGGACATAAAGCATGTTTATTTGGAAAACGCAATCCAGCTTAGACCGGACTTAAAAGAAAATTATTAAGAATTGAAATTATAATCTGAGGTGAAAAGCATGAAATGGAAAGAGCAACTACTAAATTTAACCGCTTATCAACCAGGAAAAACAATCGAGGAAGTAAAAAAGCAGTTTAATTTAGAGGAAATTGTAAAGCTTGCATCGAATGAAAATCCGTTTGGCAGCTCATCTAAAGTAATGGAAGCACTGAAAAATGTGGACGGTTCTTTTGCTTTATACCCAGATGGCTATGCAACCAATTTGCGTTTGGCATTAGCAGAATTTTTACAAGTTTCTCCGCAGGAATTAGTGCTTGGAAATGGTTCGGACGAAATTATTTTAATGATATCCCGTGCTTTATTAAGACCGGGTTTAAACACAGTGATGGCAACTCATACATTCGGTCAATATAAGCATAATGCGATTGTCGATGGAGCCGAAGTAAGAGAAATTCCATTAACAAGTGAAGGAAATCATGATTTAGATGAAATGCTTCAAGCGATTGATGAGAATACAAGTGTTGTTTGGCTTTGCAGTCCTAATAATCCAACCGGTACGTATATAACAGAAGAAAAACTAGTAAACTTTTTAAACGCCGTATCAAAAGATGTATTGGTTGTTTTGGATGAAGCATATTACGAATATGTAGTCGCAGAAGATTATTATGATGGCGTTAAGCTAGCGAAACAGTTCGAAAACTTAATCGTTTTAAGAACCTTCTCAAAAATATATGGTCTTGCAAGCTTGCGTGTAGGGTACGGCATTGCGAATGAAAAACTAATAACTACGCTAGAGCCAATTAGAGAGCCGTTTAATGTAAATACTTTGGGGCAAATTGCAACTAAAGCTGCGTTAGATGATCAGGAATTTGTTGAGAATTGTAAACAGAAAAACAGAGAAGGTTTGGAACAATTTTATTCATTTTGTGAGGAACATGGACTTTCCTTTTATCCATCCCAAACTAATTTCGTTTTAATCGATTTTAAAACAGATGGTAATGAAGTTTTTCAATACTTTATGAGAAATGGATATATCGTTCGTTCTGGAGTGCCGTTAAATTTCCCAACGTCTGTACGGATTACAGTTGGCTCTAAAGAACAAAATGAAGGATTGTTAAAAGTAATGTCTCAGTTTATAGAAGAGAAGGCAGCTGTTTTGTAATTTTATAAAAGAAGAAGGCGGTGAGGAATGTGAATGGCCGCGTCTTCATAATAGGATTGGGACTAATTGGTGGTTCATTAGCTTTATGTATAAAAGAAAGGCATCCGCAAAGTTTTATTGTTGGATACGATGTTTCAGCACATAATGTCAAGCTCGGAAAAATGCTGGGTGTTATAGATGAGAATGTTGACTCCATTAAAGCTGGAGCGATAGATGCAGATTTAATTTTAATTGCTACTCCTGTAAAGGAAGCAGAAACAATTATTAAGATGCTGGCTGCATTTCCTTTAAAAAAAGAAGTTATTATAACGGATGTGGGAAGTACAAAGGGACAAATTATGCAAAAGGCGCAAATTCTGTTAAATAAAGGTGTTACTTTTATTGGCGGTCATCCGATGGCTGGATCTCATAAAAGTGGAGTTTCTGCAGCAAAAGAATTGCTTTTTGAAAATGCCTTTTATCTATTAACCCCTGATTCCCATACAAAAGAAGTGGAAGTCAATCGGCTAATCAGCTGGTTAGAAGGTACAAAAGCAAGATTTTTGATTATTTCACCAAAGGAACATGATTTATTGACTGGGGTTATTAGTCATTTGCCGCATATTGTTGCCACATCCTTAGTGCATCAAGCAGATCAAACAAGTAAAACGAATGAACTTGTCACAAGACTTGCAGCTGGCGGGTTTAGAGATATAACGAGAATTGCTTCAAGCAGCCCATCTATGTGGCGCGATATTTTATTGCATAATAAGGAAGTATTATTGTATCTTTTAAATGAT
Source organism: Bacillus sp. (in: firmicutes) (assembly GCA_047718615.1). Classification (GTDB taxonomy): domain Bacteria; phylum Bacillota; class Bacilli; order Bacillales; family Cytobacillaceae; genus Niallia. The sequence continues at coordinate 14,249 of JBDNRM010000086.1, forward strand.
TGGCAAAAAGAAATGGATAAAGTAATTTCCTTGATTAAAGAAGAAAACTCGGATGCATTGTTTAACTATTTTCAACATGCAAAAAATGTAAGGGATGAGCTTCCTCAAAATCAAAGAGGTGCGATTCCTGCGTTTTATGATTTATATGTAGATGTTCCCGATTTTCCTGGAGTTATTTCGGAAATAACCGGTTTTTTAGCAAAGGAAAAAATAAGCATAACGAATATACGTATTGTGGAAACAAGAGAAGAAATAAATGGTATCTTAGTCATTAGTTTTCAAACAGATAAAGACAGAATACGAGCACAAAAATGCATTGCACGCTATTCTGCTTACGAAACAACGATTGAAAAGTAATTAATGGATAAAAAGGTGATATGAATGAAACCAATAAAATTAAATGCAAGTCCGACAAGCTTACAAGGTGAGCTTTTTATTCCGGGAGATAAATCTATTTCCCATCGATCTGTCATGTTTGGAGCAATCGCAAAGGGAAGAACAACAGTTGCAAATTTTTTAATGGGAGATGACTGCTTAAGCACTATTTCTTGTTTCCAAAAGCTTGGAGTAGCCATTGAGCATAAAGAAGGAAATGTTATTATTGATGGCAATGGTTTAGATGGATTGCTGGAACCAAAAGAGGTGTTGGATGTCGGTAATTCAGGAACAACCATTCGTCTCCTGTCAGGAATTCTTTCTGGAAGGGATTTTCATAGTACTTTAATCGGTGATTCTTCAATTGGGAAAAGACCAATGACAAGAGTGGTTAATCCATTGCGTACGATGGAAGCAAAAATTGATGGTAGAAATAATGGGGAGTTTACTCCAATATCTATCAGGGGCGGTCATTTAAAAAGCATCTCTTATCAATTGCCTGTTGCAAGTGCGCAAGTAAAGTCTGCTATTTTATTTGCTGGTCTACAAGCAGATGGCATAACAACGGTTATTGAACCTGTTTCTACAAGAGATCATACAGAGAGAATGATTAAACGCTTTGGCGGCAACGTAACAATTGAAGGTAAAAAGATACATATTCAAGGCGGACAAACCTTAACAGGTACAGATATTCTTGTTCCTGGGGATATTTCTTCCGCAGCCTTCTTTTTAGTGGCAGGATGCATTGTACCGAATAGTCAAATTAGCTTAAAAAATGTCGGATTAAACCCAACGCGTACTGGAATCATGGATGTATTGGAGAGAATGGGCGCTCAGGTAGAAATAAATTTAAATGAAGCAGAAGTATTTGAGCCAGTTGGCGATCTTGTTGTGACATCGAGCAGTCTTTCTGGAATAACGATAGAGGGAGATATTATTCCTCGATTAATTGATGAGATTCCGATTATTGCTTTATTGGCAACGCAAGCTAACGGGACGACTATTATTAAGGATGCCCATGAATTAAAAGTAAAAGAAACAAATCGAATTGATACAGTGGTAAATGAATTAAAGAAATTGGGTGCTGATATAACAGCAACAGAGGACGGTATGATTATTAATGGAGGTACTCCTCTTAAAGGAGCTGCTGTAGACAGCCATGGAGACCACCGCATTGGCATGATGCTTGCAGTTGCATCCGTTATTTGCGAAGGGGAGCTTAGTCTGGAAAATGCTGAGGCAATTTCTGTTTCTTATCCATCATTTTTTGAGCATTTAAACAGCTTAATGTAATGGAAGAAAAGACTCAGTCCATATAAAAACAGTGTTCTAGCTCTTCCTATTTTAATAAATTGACTCAGTTCATATGACTGAGTTTTTTTAGTGTGCCGGGCATGTTCACTAGCTAGGCGGTGCAAGTCCGCTATGGG
>JBDNRM010000087.1:0-16026 GCA_047718615.1 Bacillus sp. (in: firmicutes)
TTATTGTATCCTTTAAAAATGACCATAAAAAAAGTGTTCCCACGAATTGTATAACGCAGAAACACTTGATTTATAAACATTTAGGGAACGCCCTCGGAGGGAATCGAACCCCCATTTCAAGAACCGGAATCTTACGTGCTATCCGTTACACCACGAGGGCATATTAGTGTATAATAATAGGAAAAAGCCAAACAAATATTGTTTGCTAACTTTTCACCAAAGTTTAACTTCCATATTATATGCTAAGTTTTCTAATTATGCAAGACTATATTTGTTTAAAAAAATGCATCCTGGGTATGATGGTATAGACGCTTAGTCTAGACAATTTCTATCCGCAGAAGCAATTTCAAACAATGTCGAATGATTCTTTCTTACTTATAGGAGTAATCGTTTGACCTTAATTGACCATCCGTGTATCATTAGGATTACATACAGTATTGATTTCATCATTACTGAAGAAACATATACTTAAAAAGTTCTATTAAGAAGAATTTATCTTAAAAGGAGGATTTTCAATGAATTTAATTCCTACAGTTATTGAACAAACAAATAGAGGGGAACGTGCTTACGATATTTATTCTCGTCTATTAAAGGATCGTATTATCATGTTAGGCAGCGCAATTGATGATAATGTAGCAAATTCAATTGTATCTCAATTATTATTTTTAGATGCTGAAAATCCAGAAAAGGATGTATCCATCTACATTAACAGCCCAGGCGGAAGCATTACTGCTGGTATGGCAATTTATGATACAATGCAATTCATTAAGCCGAAAGTGCAAACAATCTGCATAGGAATGGCTGCTTCAATGGGAGCTTTCTTACTTGCTGCAGGTGAAAAAGGAAAACGCTACTGTCTTCCAAATAGTGAAGTAATGATTCATCAGCCACTTGGCGGAGCACAAGGCCAAGCAACTGAAATCGAAATTGCTGCAAAACGAATTCTTTTCTTACGTGATAAATTAAACGGTATTTTATCTGAGCGTACTGGTCAACCTATCGACATCATTGCACGTGATACTGAACGTGATAACTTTATGACAGCAGATAGAGCAAAAGAATATGGTTTAGTAGATCATATTATTACACGTAACTCTTTAACAGAAAAAAAAGATAAATAATTCTCAAAAACCCATGCATAGAAATTTCTGCATGGGTTTTGTTTTTGATGCGATCAAACTCTTTGCCTCGAATGTTATATCTTCTTTTTTGTATTAGCATCTGAATTTTTCTATACAATTATCATTGGATAATAAATTTTATTCTCTAACAATTTTCGTCTGAACAGATATTTTTTTATAATAAATCGGCCAGATTATTAAGCGCTTCCATTTCATCGCTACCATCTATCATTAATGTAATTGTCGCCCCTGAATGTATGGCTAATCCCATAATTCCCATAATACTCTTTGCATTTACTTTTTTTCCTTCTTTTTCAATATATACTTCTGATAAATAATTTGTTGCTTCTTGAACAAATATTGCTGCTGGACGTGCTTGTAAGCCATTTTTTAATTTCACTTGAATTTGTTTTTCCACCATCTTTCTCCATTCCTTTCCCCTTATGCTTTCTTATCCATAATTATACAAGTAAATAAGAAAAGCGCAAGCGCCTTGAACAGCTCTGAAGAAATATGTTCTCCTGACTCAAAAAGTGTTTTTTTCTTTTAGAGGCAGGAGGAAATATTCAAAGGAGCAAGGCTAGACAGTTGTCAAAGTTCAGAAAACTCATCTTTTTCTTCAATAAAACATTCTCATTACCTCGTTTTTTTTTTGAGAAAAAACGTTTAGTTCGCCTTCTCCCCTCTACGAAGGGTTTCTGCAATCTCATCTATCTTTCTTAAGCGATGATTGATTCCAGATTTGCTGATATTACCTGACGACACCATTTCTCCTAATTCTTTTAATGTGACATCTTGATAGGCTACTCTCAATTCAGCAATTTCACGTAATTTATCTGGCAGGATTTGAAGTCCGACAGTTCTATCAATAAAACGGATATTTTCCACCTGTCTTAAAGCGGCACCAATTGTTTTATTTAGATTTGCGGTTTCACAATTTACTAGCCTGTTAACAGAATTTCTCATATCTCTAACAATCCGGATATCTTCAAAACGAAGCAATGCGCCATGTGCGCCAATTATATTTAAAAACTCGGTAATTTTTTCTGCTTCTTTTAAGTAAGTGATAAATCCTTTTTTTCTTTCAAGTGTTTTACTATTTAAATCAAATGTGTTCATTAAATCACTTAGTGCTGTTATATGCTCTTTATACAAAGAGAAAATTTCTAAATGATAGGATGATGTTTCTGGATTATTTACCGAACCGCCTGCAAGGAATGCTCCTCTTAAATAAGATCGTTTACAGCATTTTTTCTTAATAAGTTCTTTCGAAATATCATGTGTAAATATGAAGCCTTCTGTTACTATTTGCAGATTTTCTAATACCTCTTTTGCCTGTGTAGAAAGTCTTACGATATAAACATTATTCTTTTTTAGCCGCATTTTTTTTCGAACAAGCAGTTCTACTGGTATATCGAAGTATCTTTTGATTAATGTGTATATTCTTCTTGCAATTGCTGCATTTTCTGTTTGGATATCTAAAACTAACTTTTGGCTGGAAAAAGATAATGTGCCATTCATTTGGATTAGCGCCGATAATTCTGCTCTTCCACAGCAATTTTTAACTTCAATTGTAGTTAATTCCTTTTTTGTCTCTGAAGCGAAAGACATTTCCTTCACCTCCATTAAAAAACGCAATATTTTCTAATCATATAGATTAAAAATATAGCGCTCACGAATATGATTTTATTTATTCGAGCTACCCTGAAAAGAGGCTTGCACTCTCAATAAGACCGCAGCCTGCACACACTTCGATTTCCTGCGGAAGTTTTCGTGTATTCCGGCTGCTCCCTACTACAACTTACATAAATTTAGGGAAACTACTTAGTTTCATACTCAATGGTACGAATTCTTTTCCAAGTAGCCAACCTTATTATTATAAAACGAATGTTTTGGAAACTGTATACTACAAAATATGGTTGAGCTTTATTTTTGGAGAATTTGTTCATTAATTAATGTGTATAGTATCTTGGCAACTTCTACTGTATTATGGCGAATGACATCATCATCTAGGCTAATGATATCTCCTGAAATTATATTTAGGCCCAATTGTTCTATTTGTTTGATATCGAAATTTACAGGCTTAGCTCTTTCCTCATTATAACGTTCTTGAATACTTTCAGGAATATTTTTTCTGTTTACAAGAATGGTATCAATAAATGGCTTTTTCATATGCTGATAAATGGCCTTTACATGGTCACTCGCCGTATAATCTAATGTTTCACCTGCTTGTGTCATAATATTGCATATATATACCTTTTTTGCCGATGCTTTTAGGAGTTCTGCTCCAATTTCTGGCACAATTAAGTTTGGTAAGATACTTGTATATAAACTACCTGGACCGATTATGATTAAATCAGCAGATTGAATAGCTTGCAAGGCTTCTGGAAGAGGAGTAGAATTTTTTGGTGTTAAAAAGACTTCTTTAATCTTCTTCCCACTTTGAGGAATGCTTGATTCCCCTGTAACAACTGATCCATCGTCCATTAAGGCATTTAAAACAACACTATGATTCGTTGCAGGCAGCACTTTTCCGCGTACATTTAATACTTTGCTCATTTCTTGAATAGCATACGTAAAATTCCCAGTTATAGATGTCATGGCAGCAAGAATTAAATTACCTAATGAATGGCCATCAAGTTCTCTGCTATTAGAAAAACGATGTTGAAACATCTCTTCGACTAAAGGCTCTACATCAGACATTGCTGCTAATACATTTCGAATGTCTCCGGGAGCCGGAATATCCAAATCATTTCTTAATCTGCCAGAGCTCCCTCCATCATCAGCAACAGTAACTATTGCCGTAATATCAACAGGATATTTTTTTAAGCCTCTTAGTAAAACAGATAGACCAGTTCCTCCTCCAATAATCACTATTCTAGGCTGCTCATTTTCACTCATATTTATAGGTCCTTTCTCCTCTTCATATCACGATGAGTAAATTCTACATGATACTCTTTTTCGAAATGGTGTCCAATATATTCTGATAAAGCAACAGAACGATGCTGCCCACCTGTGCATCCAATTGCCACAACAAGTTGAGATTTACCTTCTCTTTTATATTGAGGGAGCATAAAGGTTAATAAATCGATTACTTTTTCAAGAAATTGACTTGTTTCCGTCCACTTTAGCACATAATTAGACACCTCACTATCAAGTCCGGTTTTCGGTCTCATATGTTCAACGTAATGAGGATTTGGTAAAAAACGCACATCAAATACTAAGTCCGCGTCAATTGGAATGCCATGTTTAAAACCGAAACTCATGACATTTACTGTAAAAATGGTCTCTTTATTTATTGAAAACTCTTTTAAAATTTTTTCTCGTAATTCTCTTGGAGAACTTTTTGAAGTATTATAAATAATCTGTGCACGGCCTTTTAATTCTTCTAATAGTTCTCGTTCCAGTTTAATGCCTTCTAAAGGAAGTCCAGAAGGCGCAAGGGGATGAGATCTTCTTGTTTCTTTATACCTTCTGACTAATGTGCTATCTTCTGCATCCAAAAATAATATTCGAGGAGTTGCCCAAGATTTTGTCAATTCATCAAGTGCACTAAATAAAGAATCAAAAAATTCTCTTCCCCTCAAATCCATTACTAATGCTACTTTATTCATCTTATTCTCAGATTCCTTCATAAGTTCAAGAAATTTTGGCAAGAGCGTTGGAGGCAGATTATCCACACAAAAAAATCCTAAATCCTCAAAGCTTTGAATAGCAACTGTTTTTCCTGCACCTGACATTCCTGTAATAATAACAAATTGTGCCTCATTCACCGCACTCATATTCATTCCCCCTATTAATTTTCAGCTTGGATCAAGACGATAACTAATTAGTTCAAAATCTGGTGTGTACGTAAAGGTTCCGTATATAAGGCCATTACCGTGGATCATATAGTCTAAAATATGGTAGTCCCCTTCTGCCATTGGCAAGTTTCTTATCTCATCTAATTCATGCCATACGATTTTCCCCTCAGCTGATTCATCTACATGAATGCCATCTGAGTTTGTGGAAAAGAAGGTAAACATCATCCATTCTGAAACGATTTTATCTCCGTCTTTTATAATAAATGTAAAAATACCTTTAATATTTGGGTTTCTTAAGTAAATGCCTGTTTCTTCTCTAAATTCACGAATACAGGAATCTCTTACTGATTCTCCTGGCTCCATCTTCCCTCCCGGAGCAACCCACCAACCTCTTCTTGGCTTTTGTAAAAGCAATACTTTATTATCTTGAAGCAACAAGCAATTCGTTACACGCTGCATAATAAATCACCTCAGTTATTTTGTAGAATAGCTTATGTATAAATTAAATAATGCTCTAATCTATTCTTATTATTATACTATTATTAAGAAACACCCACAATAAAATGCCTTCTTATGAAATTAGATAGGAATTAACAGCAGTTTTTCATTGAATAGTATTTATTTTCTCTAGATAGCTGAAGATTTTTGACAGGAGAGAACAAAAAAAGGAGGATGTGCTAATAAAGGCTAAGATCACCAATTTAATGGCAGTCTGACCTTACTTTAGGACATCCTCGGAAAAAATTTATATCTTAAAAGGGGGTCAATTCTATTATTATCATACCCGATATATATTTCACTATTGTTACAGTAAAATTAAAAGGTTTTAACACTTTTCATTTGTCGGAATGATACGTTTATTCAATTCATATTATGCCTTTTGTTTTAAAGATTCTATTAATTCTTCCACAAAATGTTGTGCACTTTGAGCTGCAATACTGCCATCACCAGTTGCCGTTACAATTTGGCGAAGTGATTTCTCACGAATATCCCCAGCTGCAAAGATACCTGGTACTTTTGTTTCCATACGGTCATTTGTTTCAATATAACCATTTTCATTTGTCACATCTAAGTTTTCAAATGGCTTCGATAAAGGCACCATTCCGATGTAAATAAACACACCTTCTGCTTCTAATTCTTGTTCCGTATCATCTACTGTAGAAACAAGGGTTACACTGCCGACCTTACCGTCTTTTTCGTTGATTGTTTTCACTGTGTGATTCCAAATAAAGTCGATTTTTTCATTATCAAAAGCTCTTTGCTGCAGAATTTTTTGTGCACGAAGTTCTTCACGGCGATGCACAATCGTAACTTGTGAAGCAAAGCGAGTTAAATAGACACCTTCTTCAACTGCAGAGTCTCCCCCGCCGATAACAAATAATCGTTTATTCTTAAAGAAGGCACCGTCACAAACCGCACAGTAAGAAACACCACGACCACCAAGTTCTTTCTCACCAGGCACGCCAACCTTTTTATACTCAGCACCTGTTGATAAAATAACTGCTCTTGCTTTATATTCTTTTGAACCTGCTTTTATTGTTTTATATTCAGGACCATCCACAATTTCTTTAATATCGCCATATGCATATTCAGCACCGAATTTTTTAGCATGATTAAACATTTTATTCGATAAATCAGGACCTAGAATACTTTCAAATCCAGGAAAGTTTTCAACATCTTCCGTATTGGCCATTTGCCCTCCAGGGATGCCTCTTTCAATCATTAATGTTGATAAATTAGCACGGGAAGTATAAACCGCAGCTGTCATGCCTGCTGGACCAGCACCAATAATGATAACATCATAAATTTTTTCTTCTGCCAAAACAACCAACTCCTTTTTCAAATAACAACAGACCATCCTTCACTTTCTGTTTCCTCATAAAAAACACCAACAATCTATATCGCTAAAGTAAAACAGTGTAAAAAGCAACTGCCAACTGGTTTGACTTTTCTCTTCTAGTATGACCATCTATTTCTATCCTATATAACAAGGTTCTATTAGTCCAAAAATCTGCTCAATTGCTGTTTACATTTTTAGTGCAGAAGTACTAACTCAAATGCTGCTTCACTAATTTAATGTATCTTTGCAACGTAGAAGGAGATAACCCGTAAGAATCCGCTGTTTCTTGTTGTGATATTTTTTCATTGCGGTATTTATGCCATACATAATCCATTGCAGCTGCCCAAGCACTACTATTTTTCATCGTCACACCGGCTTTATGCAATTCTATAAAGACAGAAAACCACATTAAATACAGACCAGCTTCGACCGTTCCAATTGGCTGATACTTTTGATACATTCTTTCGGCAGTACTATGGGCACTTAATAATAGTGGATCTTCTATTTTGTAACCTGTTTTAACATAGGAGAGATATTGCACTTCTAATGATGAAAGACCTTCATTTTGCTGTATGTTTTTGGAAGACAATATTTTATCTTTATACATTGAAATACTAGTTAAAAACAAAGCAAATAATCTTTCTTCTAAATGATTGCTTTCCAATCTTTTTTGAATGGATGTAAGGTGATCTTCAAAGCCATTTACTGTATCTTCTCTATTACTCCAAGGTTCATGCCCTTTTTTTTCTGGATTTTCTTCGATTACTTTTTCCCATAATACGGAGGCTAAATTATCTCTTCCTGTAAAATAGGCTGCATAGGAAAACCAATAATAAAAAGAGGCATCCCCAGTAAAACCTTGTTTATGAAGTTTTTTTAACCAGTAGAAAGCTGAACTATATTCCCCAACTAAAGCAAATGTTGTGCCAATTTTAAATTGATGATCAATGGACATAGGTTTGATCTTCTGCAAAATGTTTGTTAATTGTTTAACATTTGACTCTTCTTTTTCATAATAAGCAAACACTAATTTATTACATAGCGCATGTAAATTTCCCATGTTTTTTTCCAGTACTTCATCAAGAATACAATTTGCTTTTTTAACTTCTCCTAGATAAAAGTAGGCTAACGCAAGATTGTTATGAGCAGACCAATATTCAGGATAATCTTGAATTACTTTATTTAACATCTCAACAGCCTTTGGAAAATGCCCAGATTCAAGTAAATCTCTTGCTTCCTCTTGCCTGTTAATTAGGTCATCCTCTTCATATGGCTCTTCTTCAAGTCCATCTGCTTCTAAAGTTAATACTTCTAATAAATCCTCTGTTTCTTCCTCAAACTCTCCATTCTCATCTAATTTCAAATATAAATTAGCATGATAATAAGCGTCCTTAAAAAATCCTAAATAGGCATAATTACTTGCAAGGAAATAATAACATTCCACCATTTCTTCATCCAATTCTTCTAATATAAGATGAAGAAGCTTATTTGATTTTTGATATTCCCCAATATCTGCATAGACAATAGCAAGCTGGCACACTATCATAGGTTCCCCTGGCTCTAACTGCATCGCTCTTTGCAAATACTTTAATGATCTATAATAATCTTTACGATGATATGCTTTAATACCTTTTGAAAAATAATATTCGCCAGTTGGATTAAATGTAATAAGTTGACCCATCGGTTGTAGTATTTTTGAGTTTTTATTCATAAAATCCTCCATCTATATATTGCAGTTCCTCTCATTAAGAAACATAACTGTAAATAGTTCAACTAATGTAGTATAACATATGTTAAAGCTTTCAGAGAAGAATTCATTGATGGAAGTTTCTCTCTAGTTTGTCGGTATGGAATGTATATGGAGGCCTTTTCCTTCGAAGTTAGTTTAACCTGTTATTCAGGGGATTTCTTCTGTTATTAAGGAATTTTCAAATAAGGGGCACTCATAAGTCTGGTGGTGAATGCCGAATGAAATACCCCTCTTGTTCTTATTATTGACTGTTTTCTCAACTTTTGTTGTTTTTAACAAAATATATGAGGGGAATTATACTTAACAGCCCTTAGCAGCCTGAATATACATAACCTCCTACGGAAATGCCAAAAAAGCAAAATCATGCAGAAAGGAAATCACAAAGCTTTTCTGTAATAGCTAAGTCGAAATCGAAGTGTACTCAGGCTGCAATTTAAAGCAAGAAATACCCAAACAAAACAGTCTATTCTTTTTCTTTTTCTTGATGACGAGTTTCTAATACCTTTAAAATCTCTGCAAATGGTAAATTTTGTTCTCTTAATAATACAAATAAATGATAAAGTAAATCAGCTGATTCCCATTTTAACTCTTCTGCATCGCGGTTTTTTGCTGCAATAATAACCTCTGCTGCTTCTTCTCCCACTTTTTTAAGAATTTTATCCACGCCTTTTTCGAATAAGTACGTAGTATAAGCACCTTCTGGACGGTTTTTCTCTCTTTCTTTTATTACCTGTTCCAGATTAAATAATATTTGATAGTTTGATATTTCAAAATCCGCTGTTAGCTTATCTTGATAAATACTTTCTGTAAAACAACTCGTTGTGCCATTATGACATGCAGGTCCAGCCGGAATAACAAATACTACAATGGCATCCTTATCACAGTCAAATTTCATTTCAACAATTTTCTGTGTATTTCCACTTGTTGCGCCTTTATTCCAAAGTTCTTTCCTTGATCTGCTATAAAACCATGTTTCTCCAGTCTCTAATGATTTTAATAATGATTCCTTATTCATGTAGGCTAATGTTAAAACCTCTTTTGAGTTAACATCTTGAACGATAGCTGGTATCAACCCTTTTTCATCAAATGTCAAGTCTTCAATATTCATCTAACAAGCACTCCTCTTTCTTTCAAATATTCCTTCACTTCATGTACAGAAGTTTCTTTATAATGAAAAATGGATGCAGCAAGGGCAGCATCTGCTTTTCCTTCTTGAAAAACTGTTTGAAAATGTTCTGCGCTACCTGCTCCCCCTGAAGCAATAACAGGTACAGTGACCGCTTCACTAACCGCTTTTGTTAATGCTAAATCAAAACCCTTTTTTTCCCCGTCTGAATCCATGCTTGTTAAAAGAATTTCTCCTGCTCCTAGCGCTACTGCTTCTTTTGCCCATGAAATGACGTCCTTCTCTACCGCTTTTCTGCCTCCATGCGTATAAACACGCCATGTTTCTCTCTCTTTATCAAACTTTGCATCTATTGCAACAACAATGCATTGTGACCCGAAGAAATTTGCTCCTTCTGTAATTAGCCCAGGATTGGTAACAGCTGCTGTGTTTAACGACACTTTATCTGCACCTGCCCGCAAAATTCTCTTCATATCCTCCAACGAGTTGATCCCACCACCAACTGTAAAAGGAATAGCAAGCTCTGAAGCAACCTCTTTTACCACTTCTACCATTGTTTTTCTGCCTTCATGTGATGCTGATATATCAAGGAATACTAATTCATCTGCACCTTGTTCATCATAAAATCTCGCTAATTCTACTGGATCTCCAGCATCCCTTAGTTCAACGAATTGTACCCCTTTAACTACTCGTCCGTTTTTCACATCTAGGCATGGAATAATCCTACTCGTTAACATGTAGCATCCACCTCTAATGCTTCTTGTACGGAGAAACGACCTTCATAAAGAGCTTTGCCTACAATTGCTCCACGAACACCTGTGTCGCTTATTTCTTTTAACATTCTTAAATCATTTATATTGCTTACCCCACCTGAAGCGATTACTTCTTTTCCAGTCTCTATCGCCATTTCTTTTACCGCCTCTAAATTTGGTCCGCTTAGCATACCGTCAGTGGCAATATCTGTGAAAATAAACGTTTCAGCGCCTGCATCTGCAAATCTTTTTCCAAGATCAACTGCTCGATTTTCCGATGTCGTAATCCAACCATGTGTTGCAACATAACCATTTTTTGCATCGATGCCAACTGCTATTTTGTTTCCATATTTGCGAATCATTTCAATGGCAAAATCCGGATTGGATACAGCAATGCTGCCAATGATGACACGGGCAAGTCCATTATCCAAATAGTGGACGATATCTTTTTCTGTACGAATGCCTCCACCAATTTGCACCTTAACACCTAGCTTTTGTGCTGCATCAATTACGAAGGCATCATTTACTCTTTTCCCATCCTTTGCCCCATCAAGATCGACCATATGAATCCACTTAGCACCTTGCTCTGCAAAGTTTTTTGCCATCGCATAAGGCGAATCGCCATAAATGGTTTCTTTATTATAATCCCCTTGCAGAAGACGAACGCATTTACCACCGCGCATATCAATAGCAGGATATATTGTAAAGCTCATTTTTTTCATCCTTTCTTCATAAGCTGTGTGAAGTTATTTAATAATTGCATTCCTAACTTACTACTTTTTTCAGGATGAAATTGCATCCCATACACATTTTCTTTTCCGACAACTGCTGGAACTTCCTTATCGTACTTACTTTTCGCAATGATTACATCTTCCTCTGTTACGGCATAATACGAATGAACAAAATAAGCATAATCCTCCCGAATATTTTCAGTTAAAGCGTATGTACCATGAAAGGATAATAAATTCCAACCCATATGAGGCACTTTATATGAAGTGCCTTCTTCTGTTACTCCCGGAAAACGAATCACCTTTCCAGGCAACAATTTTAACCCTTCTGTTTGTCCATGTTCTTCACTTTCATCAAAAAGAAGCTGCATGCCGAGGCAAATCCCAAGCAATGGACGACCGCTAGCAGCATATTCATGAATCATTTCTGTTAAACCAGATTCATTCAGACGAGTCATCGCATCTTTAAATGCTCCTACCCCTGGCAGAATTAAAGCATCTGCCTTTAAAAGCTCTTCCTTTTCTTCTGAAATAAAATAAGGAACATCTAATCTTTCCAGTGCTTTACTCACACTAAATAAATTTCCCATTCCATAATCAATAATGCCTAACATTTACAGCAGTCCTTTCGTAGAAGGCACCCCTTTTATTCTTGGATCAATGGTAGTTGCTTCATCAAGTGCCCGTGCTAATGCTTTAAAAATTGCTTCAATCATATGATGGGTGTTCTGTCCATAGTGAAGAATGACATGTAAATTCATTCTTGCTTCTAAAGCTAGCTTCCATAAAAACTCATGCACTAACTCCGTATCAAATGTACCTACCTTTTCACTTGGAAACTCTGCTCTGAATTCTAAATGCGGACGATTACTTAGATCAACCACTACTTGCGCTAATGTCTCGTCCATCGGTACAAAACTATTTCCATATCTTTTTATGCCCTTTTTATCGCCAACAGCCTCTTTAAGAGCCTGTCCAAGACAAATGCCAATATCTTCTGTTGTATGGTGATCATCTACTTCAATATCTCCAGTCGCTTGCACAGTGAGATTAAATTGACCATGCTTTGTAAATAAATCAAGCATATGGTTCATAAAAGGCACACTTGTATCAATATCAGCTATACCTTCTCCATCTATATTAAAGGATAATTGAATATTTGTTTCACCTGTTTTTCTACTAATTGCAGCACTTCTTGCCATATTAATCCCTCCAAAAAATGAAACTTATTGCTTATTTCTTGACTCTATTGCTCTTGCATGTGCTTCTAATCCTTCCAGACGAGCAAACGCTGCTATCTTTGCCGCATTTTCTTCAAATGCTTGTTTGCTGTAGGAAATTATACTTGATTTCTTCTGATAATCTTCTACGTTTAAAGGACTTGAAAATCGTGCTGTGCCATTTGTTGGCAACACATGATTCGTTCCAGCAAAATAATCTCCGACAGGCTCTGAACTATACCGTCCTATAAAGATGGCACCAGCATGGCGAATATGACCTAATAATTCAAATGAATTTTCTGTTATAACCTCTAAATGTTCTGGCGCAAGTTCATTAATCGTATGAACTGCTTCTTCCATTGTATCGGTAATAATAATGAAACCAAAATCCTCTATTGATTTTTGAGCAATTTCTTTTCGTGGTAATGTTTGTAGCTGCTCCTCCACTTCTATTGCAACCTGTTCTGCAAGCTTTCTAGAAGTTGTCACTAAAACGGCACTTGCTCTTGTATCATGTTCAGCTTGTGATAAAAGATCAGCTGCCACTTCATTGGCTTGTGCTGTATCATCTGCAAGAATAGCAATTTCACTTGGACCTGCTATCATATCAATATCGACATCTCCAAATACTTCCCTTTTGGCAAGAGCAACATAGATATTTCCTGGTCCAACAATTTTGTCCACCTTTTCTATGGTTTCCGTTCCATAGGCTAAAGCTGCAACTCCTTGTGCACCGCCAACTTTATAGATTTCTTTTACACCAGCAATGTGTGCTGCAACTAAGACTGCACTCGGAAGTGTACCGTCTTTATTTGGCGGGGAAACCATTACGATTCTTTTTACTCCTGCGACATGTGCAGGAATAACATTCATTAGCACAGAAGAGGGATAAGCTGCTGTTCCCCCTGGTACATATACGCCAACTGAATCTAATGGAGTAACCTTTTGACCAAGAATAGAACCATTTTCCTTTGTTATCATCCAAGAAGACTTTAACTGGTTAGCATGATAGCTGCGAATATTTTCCGCTGCCTCTTTTATAATAGAAACCATTTCATCATCTACATCATTAAATGCAGCTTGTATTTCTTTTTCTGTAACAAGAAACTCCGATATAATCGACTGGTCAAATTTTTCTGTATATTCTTTTAGTGCTTTATTTCCGTTTTTTCTTACATTTTCAATAATTTCTTTAACAATGGTTCTTTGTTCTTCTGTCCCTGAATCTACAGAGCGTTTTATGAAGATATCTTCTCCACCGTTCACTATTTTCATCTGGCGACTCCCCTTACACATTCCATTTCAACTAATTAATGAATTTGATTTAATTACATTATTCAGTCTTTCTACTAATTCGCTGATTCTTTGATCTTTCATTCGATAACTGGCTGGATTTACAATTAATCTTGAGGTAATCTCCACAATTTTTTCATATTCTACCAATCCATTTTCAACTAATGTTTTTCCAGTTGAGACAATATCTACAATTCTATCGGATAAACCAATAATTGGTGCCAGTTCAATAGAACCATTCAATTTGATAATTTCCACTTGTGCACCTTGTTCGCGGAAATAGGCTGCAGCTACATTTGGATATTTTGTTGCAATTCTTGGTGCGATATCATTTAACTCTGTATTTGGCAGTCCAGCAACAGCTAAGTAACAAGCACTAATAGTTAAATCAAGCAGCTCATAAACATCTCGTTCTTCTTCCAGCATCACATCTTTTCCTGCAATGCCTAAATCAGCTACTCCGTGTTCCACATATGTTGGTACATCCATCGGCTTTGCTAAAATAAACCGGAAATTTTCTTCCTTTACATCGATGATTAATTTGCGTGAATCATCAAATTCAGGAGGCAGCTTGAATCCAGCTTCACGCAATAAATTTGCTGCTTCTTCAAAAATCCGTCCTTTTGGCATGGCAATTGTCAATACATCCTTCATTTCACAACCTCCATTCCTGTTTTTCCAACTAAAAGGGTAACTTCTGCATATTGATTTGTGCATGCATCCACGTTTCCTACGCCATTTATATCTTGCGTAATCACTTTCCATCCGGCTGCCCTTTTTTCTTTTGCAAGTTCAAATGCTTCTTTTCTGTGGTCTCCACTAAATAGAATACACTGAATATTATTGGTTCTTTCTAATTTTCCAAGTGCTTCTAATAAATGATCAATGCGGATGGCAAAGCCAGTTGCACCTGTTGCCTTTCCAAATTTTCCAAGAAGTAGATCATATCTTCCGCCACTTCCAATCGGAAAACCAACACCTTCAGCATATACCTCATATAAAATTCCAGTATAATAACTCATATGGCTTACTAATGTTAGATCTAATTTCACTCTTCCTGTTTCTTTATAATCGGATAAAATACTCCATAACTGTTTTAATTCCTCAATCGCTTTATTGCCTATCCCATCTTCAATCAATTGATTAGCAAAATCAATCACTTCTTCTCCGCCTCTTAATTTTAAGAAATGATTCAATCTTTGTTTATCAATACTGGATAATGACAGCTTCTCAACATGCTGACGATAGCCAACATAGTTTTTTTCGTATAAATATTTTGTCAATGCCTCTGCTCTTTCTTTTGTTCCTAAAATTTGCAAAAAGAAAGCTTGCACAAATCCGATATGGCCAATAGAGAGCTGAAAGTTTTTTACTCCTGCTTCTTTTAATGAAGAGATCATTAAAGCAATTCCTTCTCCATCTGCACTGATCGTTTTGTCCCCTATATATTCAACTCCGATTTGTTCAAATTCTGCTGGGCGTCCGCCTTCACGCTGTTGGGCACGAAATACGGATGCATTATAAGCAAGTCGCAATGGCAAGTCTTCACTTAACAGCTTGGATGCGGCAACTCTGGCAATTGGCGCCGTCATATCTGGGCGAAGGACTAATGTATGCCCTTGTTGATCTAATAATTTAAAAAGCTGTTGATCTAAAATAGCAGAAGCTGATCCAACTGTCTCATAATATTCCAATGTTGGTGTCTCAATAAATTGATAGCCCCATTTTTTTATATCTTCTTCCATTTGTCTTTTTACTTTATTTTTTGTTTCGTATATTTCTGGTAATGTATCTCTCATGCCTAATGGCTTTTCAAACATAAATAGACTGCTCATCTTAACACCTCATAAAAAGTTTTCCAAATACTTTAGTTCGCTAATATACTACCAAATTAAAGAGTTATTTGTAGTTTACTCTTCCCTCTACAATTGGTCAAGTAAAAAAACAGACTTTTCTCATCATTCTCACAAACTTTTTTCTATTGTTATGTATAGATTCCCCTGAAGTATCTTTCTTACTTTAGACTGCCTTGAAAAGTGAATTTGCTCTTTTGAATGGTCCGCAGTCAGAATACACTTCGCTTTCCATGGGGCGAGCGGTGAGCCTCCTCGCTGCACTGCGGGGTCTCACCTGTCTCGCAATTCCCATAGGAGTCTTCGTGTATTCTGACTGCTCTCTGACTCAAACTCAGATTATAAAAAATGGAATGCTGCTTTTTTTCATGTGGCATGGTTGCATGGGTGTCTATCCTGAAAAAAGGCTTTGGTTCTCTCAATGAGTCCGCAGCCTGCATACACTTCGCTTTCCTGCGGGCGAGCGCCGAGCCTCCTCGCATGCGCTGTGGGTCGAGTAGACGGGAGCCTCTCCGAAATGGATTGTGCTCCGCTATCCCT
>JBDNRM010000088.1:0-16013 GCA_047718615.1 Bacillus sp. (in: firmicutes)
TTCGAAGACAAGAACTTATTCTAAAACAGGTTGCTTGTAACGGAGGGTGCGAAGTTTTGAGTTAACTAATTTATTTATTAAAAAGTGGTTCTTTTTTCTACTGACCAATTCCTTTTAAGCTAATTTATCTTTTTGCTGTATATCGGATGGAAACGTAGCAGTCGCTATTTCTTTTTCTAAATCCTTAGAATTCTGCTGTTTCTCCTCCTTATTCCAACAGAAATAATCCTCCATATAGTGAAGTACATTTGTTTTATACTGTTCTACAAGGTTTATATCAAACAAGATACATCCTGTTCGTCTTAATAATACATCAACAGGAGTCACTGCCATCTCATACTCCATTGCATAGCGGAGTTTAGCCCACAAAAGAATAGGCAGCCCATAATGCACCGCTTCCTCCCTACTTTCTTTTATTAAATGGAAAACAGTTGCAGCATTACTGCCATATTGACCAGCAATCATGTCTGCTTCTTTCTCTTTCAGTCCGGCTTCTATTCCATTTAATATAACTGCTGATCGATAGCTCTCAAAGTTAGCAGAGCCACCAACATCCCCGCCAGAGATAGGCAGATGCTTTGTACTGCATGCTTGATATGTTTTTTCCAGCTTTTTAGAAACTAAATCCACTACTGTTTCCGCCATTTTCCGATATCCCGTTAATTTCCCTCCTGCTATCGTAATTAAACCAGATGCCGATTCCCAGATTTCATCTTTCCGTGAAATTTCAGAAGGATCTTTTCCATCTTCTAAAATTAATGGCCTTACCCCAGCCCAGCTAGATTCGATCTGTTTTTCAACAATGTCTACACTCGGAAACATATAATTAATCGCATTTATAATATAGGTTCTGTCTTCACTTGTTATGGTTGGATTTACAGGATCCTCCCCATAAAAGGTATCGGTTGTGCCAATATATACTTTTCCATCTCGAGGAATGGCAAAAACCATTCTTTTATCAGGTGTATCAAAATAAATCGCTTGCTTTAGCGGAAACACAGACTGATCAATAACAAGATGCACGCCTTTTGTTAATTGCAATGACTTTCCTTTTTTGCTACCATCCTTTTCTCGAATAGAATCCACCCATGGTCCTGCTGCATTAACTATCTTCTCTGCAAAAATAGAATATTTTTCTTCAGTAAGCATATTTGTCACGAAAACACCGTTTATTTTTCCTTGGTTATTATATAAAAGTTTTTCCACTTTTGTATAATTGAGTGCAGTCGCTCCATTTTCGATTGCTTTTTTCATTACTTCTATCGTTAAGCGGCTATCGTCTGTACGATATTCCACATAATATCCGCCTCCTTTTAAGCCTTCTTTCTTTATAAGCGGTTCTTTTGCTAATGTTTCTTCTTTTGAAAACATAACACGTCTTTCTTCTTTTTTTACTCCAGCAAGAAAATCATATAATCGTAAACCAAAACTTGTAGTCATCTTTCCAAATGTTCCGCCTGCATGAAAAGGCAAAAGCATCCACTCAGGGGTCGTCACATGTGGACCGTTTTCATAAACAATCGCTCTTTCTTTCCCAACTTCTGCGACCATTTTTACTTCCATTTGTTTTAAATAGCGCAATCCTCCATGGACCAATTTAGTGGATCTGCTTGATGTTCCTGCTGAAAAATCCTGCATCTCAACAAGGGCCGTTTTCATGCCTCTAGTTGCTGCATCAAGGGCAATTCCTGCACCCGTAATTCCACCGCCAATAATCAACACATCAAACTTTTCTGTTTTTAATTGCTTCTCCATTGCATTTCTATTTATTGTCTTCATCTTCCATTCCTCCTAAATTAGGCAGCTTAACAAACAAAAAGAGACCACAAGCAGCACTATCAACTAATCGATAATGACTTGTGGTCTCTCCGTATCTCCAGACATCTTATTAACTTAACGTAAGTATAGCATAGTTACCTGTATTTTCATAGTATTAACACTTATCAAAAATTTCTAAGAAACTGTTAATCTTCTGTTCTATTTAAATGCCATGGTTGCACGAACAGCCTTTTGCCAACCAGCATATAATTCTTCGCGATTTATCTCATCTATTTTTGGTTCAAATGATTTATCTAAACTCCACTGCTCGGATATTTCCTTTTGATCCTTCCAAAAACCAACTGCAAGTCCTGCTAAATAGGCAGCACCTAATGCTGTCGTTTCATTAATAACCGGCCGCTCTACTGGAACATTTAATATATCACCTTGAAATTGCATTAAAAAATTATTTTTTACTGCTCCTCCATCTGCTCTTAATGCTTTTAATTTTATATTCGAATCTGCTTCCATAGCAGAAAGAACATCTCTTGTTTGATATGCCAGCGATTCTAATGTTGCGCGAATAAAATGTTCTTTCGTTGTGCCTCTTGTTACCCCAAACATGGCTCCTTTTACATCACTATCCCAATAAGGTGTTCCCAATCCAACAAATGCAGGTACTAGATAAACTCCATCGGTTGAACTTACACGATTAGCATACATCTCACTGTCTTGCGCTGTCTTTATCATTCTTATTCCATCACGCAGCCATTGAATAGCAGAGCCTGCAACAAATATGCTTCCTTCTAAAGCATATTCGACTTTCCCATCTAACCCCCATGCAATAGTTGTTAATAGTCCATGCTCTGACTTCACAGCTTTTTCACCAGTGTTCATTAACATAAAACATCCTGTACCATATGTGTTTTTTGCCATGCCTTCTTCAAAACAAGCCTGACCAAAAAGTGCTGCTTGTTGATCGCCAGCCACTCCTGCAATCGGGATATTTTTTCCAAAGAAATGATAATCAACCGTATGTGCATAAATTTCGGATGAAGCTTTCACTTCTGGGAGCATTGATTTTGGAACGGTAAGAATATCAAGCAATTCTTCATCCCATTGTAAATCATATATGTTAAACATTAATGTACGGGAAGCATTTGAATAATCTGTAACATGGGCTTTTCCTCCTGAAAGCTTCCATATTAACCACGTATCTATGGTTCCGAATAACAGATCTCCATTTTCTGCTTTTTCTCTCGCTCCATCAACATTGTCTAAAATCCACTTTACTTTCGTTCCAGCAAAGTAAGCATCAATTAGAAGACCTGTTTTTTCTCGAATAAGTTGATCGTATCCTTTTCCTTTTAGTTCTTCACAAATTTCTTTCGTTTGTCTTGATTGCCAAACAATGGCATTGTAAACAGGTATACCTGTATTCTTATCCCACACAACTGCCGTTTCCCTTTGATTCGTTATGCCAATTCCCTCGATTTGATCTGCTTTAATATCAGATTCTGATAATACAGCCGCAATCACAGACAGGATAGATCCCCAAATCTCATTTGCATTATGCTCTACCCAACCTGGTTTCGGAAAAATTTGTGTAAACTCTTTTTGAGCTGAATAAACAATATCCCCTTTTTTGTTAAAAATAATCGCTCTTGAACTAGTTGTTCCTTGATCCAACGATAAAATATACTTTTCCATCTTCTATACCCCCGATTTGTTTGCTCTATTATTTTATATACCTTTTTCTCTATTAAGCTGCTTGTTTATTTCTGTTTTCACTTTCTCTTTTGGAAGAAAAAAAAGCAAGTAATAATAAAACGATATTTACAGCTATTACTACCCAAAAACTAGTAGAAATCACATTTTTATAAACATATTGATAAAAAATAGCTGCCAATGATCCGCCTAGAATCGGACCAACAACAGGGATCCATGCATATCCCCAATTAGAGCTTCCTTTTCCATGTATAGGCAGAACGAAATGGGCAATGCGGGGACCTAAATCACGTGCTGGATTAATCGCATATCCAGTTGTTCCTCCTAGAGACATTCCAATAACAACAATTAACAGTCCTACAGCAAAAGGATTTAAACCTTCAGCAAATTTATTTGCTCCAATAAACAATAAGCCTAATACTAAAATGAAGGTTCCAATTAATTCGCTTAATACGTTAGAAAATCTATGCGGAATAGCAGGACCTGTTGAAAAAACACTTAATTTTGCTCCTTGGTCTTCCGTTGCCCTCCAATGAGGTAAATAATGCAAATAGACTATTACCGCACCTAAAAAAGCGCCAATCATCTGTGCTAATATATAGATTGGAACTTGATTCCAAGCAAAGTCTCCCGTTATAGCAAGAGCAACGGTAACAGCGGGATTTAAATGAGCGCCACTTATGCTGCCAACTGCAAAGACTCCCATCGTTACAGCTAATCCCCATGCAATGGTGATAACAACCCACCCACCACTATTTGAGAACGTTTTCTTTAAATTCGCACCTGCTACTACCCCTCCACCAAATACAATCAAAATCATTGTACCGATTATTTCTCCCACGAATGCAGACATTCTATCTCCTCATTCCCCTTCGTAATTAGTTAGACAAAACGGCAAAAAGGAGTGCACAACAGAAAAAACTATCACATAAAAAATGTGACCATCTGTGTGCATCTCCTCTTCTCCAACACGTTTTATTAACTTATCACCTATTTTACGCATAATTGTAAACGCTGTCAATAAAGTATTTTTCTTTTCCACTATAATAATAGGAACTTACCAAAAGAAAAATTTGGCGTTTGTATATATTTTTACTCCCCCAAGGTCCAAAGTTGTTTTTTAGACGTTGTAATACTTGTCGCTCCAGCTTGTATCGCATTTTCTACTTCTTGTTTTGTACGAATTAAACCACCAGCTAGAATAGGAACATTTACCTTTTCTTTAATTTCTTTTATCATCCATGGCATCGTACCAGGTAATACTTCAATGTAATCAGGCTGTGTTCTTTGCACCAATTTAATACTCTTTTCAAGCGCATGGCTATCTAATAAAAATACCCGTTGAATAGCCACTATATTTTTTTGTTTCGCTTTCATTATAACCGACGATTTTGTCGATATTAATCCATATGGTTTAAATTCCTGACAGATAAACTCTGTTCCAAAATCATCACTTTTAATCCCTTGAATGAGATCAACATGATAAATCATTTTTTTTCCTGCTTCTTTCGCCATTAAACTTATGTTTTTTAATTGTGAAATATGAACCTCCAAAAACACCCCAATTTTATAATTGCTTTGTAAAAAAAATTCAAATTCTTTCATCGTTGCCGAGGCTGGTATAACTTTTTGATTCATCCTCTATTCCCCCCAATCATTGATCTTTATCTTTTTCTCTAACTAAATTACTGATGGGTTCTCCCTTCATAATAGCGAAAACACAGAATACAAAGAAAAAGAAAGGCAAGTCCAATCGAATATCCTCCTAAAACATCTGTTGGAAAATGAACACCTAAATAAATTCTGCTTATCCCAATACATAGGATTAGGATCGCCATACCAAACACCGCAGTTACTTTTATTTTTGTTGTTTTCGCTAAGTGAATAATAATATATGCTAAACTTCCATAAAATAGCATAGATCCCATTGAATGCCCACTTGGAAAACTGTAGCTTTGTTCCACTACAAGGGGTAAAATATCTGGACGTTCCCGTTTAAAAAACAATTTTAACCCTTTATTTAACAGCGCTCCAAGTCCAGAGGTACTAACTAAAAAAAGTGCAAGTGCCCATTTTTTCTTCCAACATAATATCCCTGCAAGTAGTATTATAATGGAGACAATCCATTTTATTGAGGCAATAAAACTAATTGCGACCATAATCATTGTCAGCGTTCCTGACACATATGATTGAATAAATGAAATAATATGATGATCAAAGTCAATCACGTTCCTGCTCGTAACCCAATTCGCTATTGCTATAAATCCACCCCCTGCAATAATAACAACAGATAAAAATAGCAATATATATTTTATTGTTAGTTTTTTTTCATCAACCATGTTTTCCTCCCAGTTATGTATGCGTTAGTCCTACTTTTTTGTTTGATTCCATTTTAACATTCGAATGTGGCTACGCTTTTTATGTTTGTGGACTATTTTAAAACAAGCAACATAATTTATGACAGCAAAAGCACTTTTACGAAACGATGATTATGCAGCCTAATTGAAAACATCTTACCATCAATTGTCCACTTATGATGATAAGATGCGCATATTCAATCAGCATAATTTTTTTTTGACTAAGCTTCTTTTGCTGTTTTTTTTCTGGTTCTTTTTTTCTTTTCTTCGGTTTTCTTTGGTTTCGTTGTATCAATGGAAGCTTGGAGTGCTGCCATTAGATCCATTACATTCGAAGTTTCTGCTTTTTCTTTGCTAACGACTATTTCTTTGCCAGTTTTTTTCGATTCAATTAACTGCAATAAAGAACTCCGATATTCATCCGTGTATTTACTTGGATCAAATGTTGTCGTTAACTGGTCAATTAAAAGAATGGCTGTTTCTATTTCCTTTTTGACAATCTGCCCTTCTGCCGGAACATTTGGCACATCTTCTACGTTTCTTACTTCATCAGGAAAATGAATGGTTTCCATTACCAATGTATTTTCGTAGACCCGAATAACAGCAAGCTGTTCTTTTGAACGAATAATAATTTTCGCAATCCCCACTTTTCCAGATTCTAATAAAGCTTGTCTTAATAAAGCATACGCTTTATTCCCGCCGTCTCCAGCAGACATATAATAACATTTTTCATAATATATAGGATCAATTTCTTCCATTTTGACAAAATCAATGATTTCAACTGCTTTATCTTCGTTTTCTTTTCGCAATTTTTCTAGTTCTTCTTCATCCAACACAATGTATTTACCTTTTGCATATTCATATGCTTTCACAATATCTTCCGGCTTTACTTCTTTATGGCAAGCGGAACATTTTTTTTCGTATTTAATTGGTGCATGACATTCCTTATGAAGGGTTCGTAATTTAATGTCTTTGTCCTCCGTTGCAGTATGCAATTTAATTGGAATATTAACCAGTCCAAAACTGATATTCCCTTTCCACATTGTATGCATCGTCTTATCTCCTATCAGCATTTCAGCTGTAATTTATATTTCTCCTGCTATTTTTAAAATGGCTTAATCGTCGCTATTTCATTCCATTAATAATTGGTAATGAATGAATTAGTGGCAAAAGAGAAACGCTAAAGACGTAGTACAACTGCCAAAAATCGTTTTAAAGGAAGGGTAAGTATGACATATTCTGCTAATTTCATCATTGTCAGCTATGAGAAAAAGAAAGATTTCTTTCTTGTTGCCATTGTCAAAAAAGGTAAAATAATGGAAGTTGGCAGTTTTCGCAATGGTTTATTAAAAGAAGAAAAAGATATTTTACTACAATTACTACAGAGTAACAAAGTTAAATCAACAAAAAACCACTTGTATGTTCAACCAGGTATTTGTGTAAAGCTATCGTTTCGCTCTTTTCAAAATGAACGTTTAGTGGACCCTTATTTTGAAAAATTTTTATTGCATTTTGATTGGAAAAAATGCACATACGATTTCTTAATAAAAAACATGGCGCAAAATAAAATCAATATTACCAATCCCGATAAATTGTTGTTTCCGAACAAAAACATCACTAAATTAGACTATATTCACTATTTAGAAGCAATTGCACCTTTTTTGCTCCCTTTTTTAGAAAATCGTTTGTTAACATTAATTCGATTTCCCCATGGACTTTTTGGTGACTCTTTTTATCAAAAACAATGCCCGGATTATGCTCCTGCTTTTATCGAAACTAGTGAAGAAGATGCTATCCAATATATTGTCTGTAATAGCATAGAAACTTTAATTTGGCTAGGGAATCAGTTAGCCTTTGAATTTCATATCCCTTTCGAAACAATCTATTCAGAAGGAAAACCATCTGAAATAGTGTTTGACTTAGATCCACCCTCTAAAAACCATTTTTCATTGGCAATACATGCTGCAACCATCATAAAGAAGATTTTAGACAGTTTACATTTAATTTCTTATCTTAAAACTTCTGGAAATAAAGGGATTCAAGTATATATTCCCCTTCCGGAAAAAACATTTACTTATGAAGAGGTTCGCATGTTTACTGAATTTATTGCCAAATACATGGTTGCTGCTGAACCAAATTTATTTACCGTTGAACGGTTAAAAAAAAATCGGCATAACCGACTTTATATTGATTATATTCAACATAGCGGCGGGAAAACGATTATCGCTCCTTTTTCTATCAGAGGAAACGAAGATGGCAGTGTTGCATGCCCTCTTTTTTGGGATGAATTAACAGAGGAGTTAACTCCAAAAATTTTTACGACGCAGCATGTCTTGTCCCGCTTACATCAAAAAGGAAATCCTTTTAAAGATTATTTTGAAACAAAAACAATACAGCCATTTCAACAAGTGTTAGATTTTATTCAGAAGTAATTTTTTCTAATGTAAGATTGGCTTCCCTAAAAAGAGGATGTTGCTCTCTCGAATAGTCCCGCAGCCAGCATACACTTCGCTTTCCTGCGGGCGAGCGTCGAGCCTCCTCGCTGCGCTGCGGGGTCTCATCTTTCTCGCATTCCCGCGGGAGTCTGCGTGTATGCTGGCTGCTCTCTGCCTCAATCTTTGGCCATAAAACAAAAATAGAAGGCTGCTTTTTTTTGCTGTATTATGACTGCTAAAGAACTAATTTCCTCATTTTTTCTTTGTGAGTTTTTTCTCTATTTATTTTGAATGTTTGAAAATACTTATTCCCTTCACTAATATCATCTATCTTGAGGGAGTTTACATTCTGTCGGAGTGATTTGCATAAAGGCTTGTATACTTGGTTGTCTTAATGAACGTCCTTCT
The DNA here is from genome assembly GCA_047718615.1 of Bacillus sp. (in: firmicutes). GTDB lineage: Bacteria > Bacillota > Bacilli > Bacillales > Cytobacillaceae > Niallia. The sequence continues at coordinate 8,687 of JBDNRM010000088.1, forward strand.
GGCCACTCTATATAATTCACTTTAACTGTTAAAACTGGCTTCAGCCATTGGACTTTTTTTATGCTCTCAGGCTGGTTAACAAATGGTTTATTTTGAATTTTTACTGGTTCTATTATCTCTGTGAACTTTCTCCAATCTTCATTTGTTAGCTTGCCTGTTCCTACATTTCCAATATACCAAAACTGCTTTTGCTGATCATATAGACCGAGTAGCATAGAATTAACAATGCCAGAACGGTAAGTGACGCCACCAATTACAGCAATTACATCTTTATAATTTTTAATTTTTTTCCAATCTGAATTTTTACCATTAATTATGTATTTACTATGCAGATTTTTGCATATAATTCCTTCCATATTTCGTTGCTGCACGACTTTAAATAATGTATGTCCTTCTTGTTCGACAGGAACAACCTGAATTCGAGAAGTAGGTTTCACTATACGAGAAAGAAGCTGTAAGCGTTCACGAAGAGGCTGATTGTTTACCCATTCTCCATTATAATAAATAACATCAAAAACCATGTAATAGATGGTTACTTCTTGCATAACTTCCTTCACTCTTTTTACATTGCGCAGCCCATCTCTTCTCATTACTTCATGAAAGGAGGGATTGCCATTATGATCAAGCGCAATTATTTCCCCATCTAAAATAACTGACTTCGCTTTACAATAAGCTGAAAAATCAGCAAGCTCTGGATAATGATAAGTTCGTTCATTCAACTTGCGATTAAAAAGGCTTAATTTTTTCCCATCATAATAAGTAAGAATCCGCACGCCATCCCATTTTATTTGACTAATCCATTCATCCCCTAAAGGGATATCTACTGCCATTATAGGTTCAAATGGCTTGATCGGTTCGATTTCCATATACAGCTCCTTTTATTACAATACTTTACATAGTTAAACTAATAAGTTTAGTATTTTCCTTAATTGAAAAATATATGATTATTACCTATCAAATCTAATTATCTAAAGTAAACACAGCAAAGGAGTAGTTTTCACCTATCCCAAAACGCAGGCACACTTTTTAAGGAGAAAGCTCTGTTAAGTCCGTAACAAGAATACACTTCGCTTTCCACAAGTGAATATAGAAAAAAAGGGAAGGTTAAACCTAAAGTTTATTTTGGCGCACGAAAGCCAGCTTCTACCGCTTCTTCTTCCGTACAAAACATAACTTCCGCTTTCGTTTGTTTGTACCATCTAGAGTCAGGGGTATGATAAATTTTGGCTGAAGACGTAATATTCCCTTTAATTTTACATGCTTTTGAAGTGTCTGTATTTTTACTTGTTTTTTCTTTTGAATGTATTAATTCTTTATGAAAACCGTCTTCTTGAGCATAATTTTCTACTTGCCAAATTCCAACACTTTTTTCCTGTGCTTCTTTTTGTATATCCGTAAATAAATCGACATACCGAGTATTAGGTGCGTAAATATATGCTACCCTCGCCAAGCCTTTTTGCAGCAATTGTTTTTGAATCATTTCACCATCTGCATATACATATGCCAACAAACGGCCATATTTATCTCGGTTTTGTCCGATATCAAACTCAAGCTCTAATGTTTCAGCATCTTCAACAACTTTTTTGGTAAACGCTTTAGCTTCTTTTCCATAAGGCTGTTCCCCTAAGCGAGGGTGGGACGTTTCTGGAGTATCTACTAATAGAAAACGAACATTTTCTTTCTCTCCTTTATACATAACAGATATAGTATCTCCGTCTATTGCCTTATCAAGCTTCACCGCTACCTTGTTATCATTCGTGTCTGCTGCTAATGAACACCCAGCAAGCACCACAAAAAGCAGCATAAACCACACACATAATTTAATTTTTTTCATCAGACATACCTTCTTTCCCTTACTAACCATTTATAAGAAAAGCGTAAGCGCCTTGTTCAACCCCGAAGAAAAATGTTCTCCTGACTCAAAAAGTGCTTTTTACTTTTAGAGGCAGGAGGCAATACTCACTGGGGTTAGGTGCTGAAGCTAGACAATAGAAAAGCGCAAGCGCCTTGTTTAGCCCCGAAGAAAAATGTTCTCCTGACTCAAAAAGTACTTTTTACTTTTAGAGGCAGGAGGCAATACTCACTGGGGTTAGGCGCTGAAGCTAGACAGACTTCACAATTAATGATTTTAAACTTTTTTATCTTTCAACAAGCTCAGTTGCTTTTTCGCAAAAGATTCTATTCAAAAAAATAATCACCTAAATCAATCTAAGCCTTCAGCCGCATATAAACTGAGAATCAAGGCATGATTGAAAAGGTGATCTTTTAAAAATTTTTATTAAAGAATGGTTCAAAAAGTCCGGTAAAAGGGACACGTCGAATTTATTCGTCGCCTTACCTTTCGCTTCACAAGTATTTAACTAGAAGATTTTAACTAAAAACGATCACGTCCTCTGAGCAACGTTGAAGTCACCACACCCTATGAAAGGCCGATGTTCAAAGTTAAGCTGCCTCGAACTTCTTGGTTCTTTTTTATCCTCTTTTTTGAACACACACTTAAACTAAATTTTCTTGTAAGTATTGCTGTGCATTTTGTTGAAGTTTTGCATATTGAGCGGCTTCTTCTTCTAATACTTCCTTTTTCAACACAGTGAAATTCGATGATTTATCTAACTCAACTTCCACTTCCGCCTGATAAACATAGGTGGCATTGCCAATTAGATCTATCCGATATTTCCCATCCGTTTCATGTACAAAACAACGCACTTTCCCACCATTGTTATAAACATCAATATATTCACCTGCTTGATTAAAGCCATTTAAGATGGAAACAAGAGAAGAAGCAGACATGGCTGTTCCACAGGCATTTGTAAAACCTACCCCTCTTTCAAACGTTCTAACATAAATGCTTCCTTTTTCTAAAATATAGACAAAGCTTACATTTACTCCATCTGTAAATAAATCGTTTGGACCATTTACAAAGGTACTTAATGTTTCTTGCAAAGATGAATCAATTTGCTCTTTATTTACAATAGAAATAAGATGTGGATTTGGAACTGCTACTGCAGTAAAGGTTAACTCTTCATTTAATACCGGCAGTTTTTCATTTACTAATGTTGATTGCTCAATATGTAAAGGTAAATCTTTCACATCAAAAGATACAGGTGAAATCTCTACTAAATAAGTTGGAATCTCTGGAAAAATCTCTTTTTCCCTTTTGACTTCTAGATTTGCTTTCATTGTTTCAATGACCGCTTCTTCCACCTTTAATAATTCACAAACATAACGTGCTACACAACGAATGCCATTTCCGCACATTGAAGCTTCTGAGCCATCTGCATTAAACACTCGCATTTTCGCATGTGCTTTATTACTTGGAAGAACAAATAATATGCCATCCGCTCCAAGAGATGTTTCTCTATTACAAAATGATTGCGCAAGCAGGGCACGCTGTTTTTCAGAAAAGTTATAAGGATTTGAAATCTCATCTATGATTAAAAAATCATTTCCACTACCATGACATTTTGTTAGTTTTATATTCATTTTTATTCCTCCACCATTTTTGCATTATCTTTTTCATTTTACTGTTCCAAACACAATCCTGCAATTATTTCCTTATTGATTATTGAAAACAGCCTATTTTTCGCGTGAAATGATAGATGCTTTTTATGTTTACGACAATATAAATAGTCCCTTCCTTTGTTGCCAAACCAAATATCCCTCAGATAATTATTTCTGAAGGATGGTTTATAGCGATTAAAAAACACACTTACTATTCTGTTGTCATTGTTTAGCTTCCATCAGCCTTTTCGCCCAGCTCACAGACTCTTTATACACATGGAATAATTCTTTTTCTTCGATATTTAATTCCTGACAGCTTTTACTCAACTTTGCCCAATCCGCTTTTTCAACAGCAAGAACGACATTCAGCACTTTTCTTTGAATATTTCTTTTCCCCATCAATGCCTCAGTAATCGTGTCATCTAAAGGAACTTGTTTTAAAATAGTATTCATTGGTAAATTTAATATGCTGTCCATTAATGAAAACATTCCTGTTAAAAAATGACCAGATAGATTCGTTCCAACAGGCATAAGCTTAGCTACCAATTCGCACATTCTCGCCCTAATTAAACAAAGTGTCATTATCTCGTGGGAGATTCCATTTTGAGAGTTTCTTTCTCGAACAGCTAACACATAAAGCCACTTTTGCAGTTCCATTAAGCCAAGCAAAACGATTGCTTGTCTTATGCTAGTAATTCGATGCTTTAATCCAAAACCAATAGTATTAATCAGTTTCAGCAGTTTGTATGATAAGGAAACATCTTGTTCGATTAAATCTGAAATAACGTCAATTTTTGGATCTTTAGAAGAAATGGATTCAATAATATTAAAATATGCATGAAAATACGTTGGTACATCATGTGTTGAAATAATAAACGGTTTTGAAAAAAAATACCCTTGAAATAAATCATATCCTAAACGTTTCGCTTTTTCATAAGCTTCTTTTGTTTCAAGCTTTTCTGCAAGTTTAATAATATTTAATGGCGCTACAAGATTTTCTAATTCTGTTCTTACTGATTCCGTTGTATTCAAAAAATCGATTTTAACGATATCCGCAAGCAATAACAACTCATATGCATACGCATTACTTTTATCAAAGATATAATCATCTAATACAATTTTATACCCTAGACCTTTTAACTCTTTGCAAATATCAATTATTCTCTGACTTGGTTCTACTGTCTCTAAAATTTCTATCACAATATCTCTCGGCTGAAAATACGTTGGCAGTTTTAACTCTAATAGATTTTCAGTAAAATTAATAAAACAAGGTTTTCCTTGAGCTAACTTTTCGATGCCAATATTTAAAAAGCTGTTGATAATAACATCTGCTGTTGCCTGATCTCCATCTATATTTGGAAAAACATTTATTTCATTATTTCGATATAAAAGTTCATAGCCATATACTTCTTCCACTCTATTAAACAGCGGTTGTCTTGCCACAAAAACTTCCATTTCTTTCCCTCCGCCATTTTTATGCTTTTCTTCTTAATTTCTTTGATATCTGAAAAGAGGCTCTCTCGTAATAAGTCCGCAGTCACATTTAGAAAACATCAAAAAAAAGACGCATTCTTATTCGACTTTTGATGGAATGTCGAATAAGAAATAGGCTTTAAGTTGACTACCACTTTACTGTTAGAGAACAAAATCAATATTATTTTAAAAAAGATTAGCAAATAAAAAAGATAGAGCTATTTTATCACATAAGCCCTACCTTTTTCCAATTAATGTGTATATTGAAGCACAAAGTTTATTAAAAACAGAGTGGATATGAAATACAATGGTATGGAAACTTCTTTCGCTTTTCCAAGTGCAATTTTTAAAATAGGATATAAAATGAATCCAATTGCCATTCCATCTGCAATACTATACGTAAAGGGAATCATCGCAATGATAAAAAAGCTTGGAAAACTTTCACTTAAATCCATTAAATCTAAATTACGAATATTCTGCAGCATTAATCCGCCTATAATGATTAATATTGGTGCAATAGCACTGTTTGGTATTAGTTTTATAACTGGTATAAAAAAACCAGAACATATAAATAATACCCCAGCAGTAATCGTTGTTAATCCCGTTTTTCCTCCTGCAGTCATACTTGCAGTGCTTTCAACTGTTGCTACGGTCGGACTGCTTCCAATAAAACTTGATAAAAAAACAGAGATGGCATTTGCTTGAAATGCTCTTTTAAAACGATCGGGTTTATTAATATAAGCTACATGGTTATGAACCAAACCAATATTCTCAAAAACCAACACTAATGTTAACGAAAATACGGCAACCCAAAAAGGAATAGCAAACAGTTTTTCAAAAGATAACTGACCAAATACATTCCAATATTGATCAAAATGAACCGTATCCCCTTTTGCTTGTCCCACATCTAATATACCAAATAACCAAGCTATTAAAGTACCAACGATAATGGTAATCAGGAAATTTCCTTTTACATTGCGTAAAAAAAGAATAATGCTTATTAAAAAGGTTAGTACTGTTGCTAAAACATGCGGATCATGAAAGGAGCCTAATGAGATTAACGAATTGGTTCCCCTCTCTACAACTCCACCTTTTTCAAGACCGATCAACATAAGAAATAAGCCTAATCCAACCGTAATAGACTCTTTTAATGACGATGGAATCGATTTGCTTACAATCCCTGCAAGTTTCGTAAACGCAACAAGCATAAACAATATTCCCGCAACAAAAACGACCGCTAAGGCTTCTTGCCATCTTAACCCCATTGATTGAACCATCGTATACGAAAATAAAGCATTAATCCCCATTCCTGGTACTAATAATACCGGAACATTTCCTAAAAAGCCCATTAAGAAACAACCAACAACAGATGTGATAATGGTTGCAATAATCGCTGCTTCTAGAGGAATGCCTGCTTCAGCTAATATAAGAGAATTTATTGCAACTATATATACAACGGTAAAAAAACCAATCGTTCCTGCAAAAAATTCTCCTTTCACTGTTGCTTGACTTTCCTGTAAGTGAAAATATTTATTCATAATTTTATTCATTTTTTTAACCTGCGTTTAATAGCCCTCTCCCTACCCGCATCACCTTTACTGAATTTATTTTTCTACAAAAACAATAAAGGGAGCCACAAACAAATATATTATCATATTTCCATATGTCTGCCAATCTTTTTTCACAAAAGAAAAAGCTGGAACATAAGTATTCCAGCCGAAGATAAACCCAAACCATGATACGAAGATGTAAAAAATTTCGTATCATAGTTTGGGTTTTTATTCATGTAAAAAAGAAGGTTTGTGGAAATCACCTGCAGCCTGCATACACTTCGCTTTCCGCGGGGTGGGATCTGAGCCTCCTCGGCGTTGCCTTGCGGGGTCTCAGCCTTCCCACATTTCCCGCAGGAGTCTTCGCACCCTCCGTTACAAGCAACTTGTTTTAGAATAAGTTCTTGTCTTCGAATATCATGACAAGGTATGATAGCTAAACACTAGTAGCGTTGATTTTTTATGTTATTATTCAACGTTGTTCTACCAAAATATGCCGTTTTTAGTCTATTCTATAAGATAGATGTTTTCACCAGTTCAACGACTGCAACTAATGGATCAAACGGCTTGATTGAAGCGGATATGCGAGACTCCTGTGGGTTAGCGGGTTAGATGAGACCCCGCAGGAGCTTGCGTGAGGAGGCTCATCGCACGCCCCATGGTAAGCGAGCATCCTGAAACGAGAATCTTGCCCCTATTTATAAGGAGTAATGTTTGCAAACAAACAACAAAAAGATTAATTAATCACCCTTTTCTAATTGCTCTAAACCAAGTTATAGCAATACATGAAGAAGAATTTATAA
>JBDNRM010000089.1:0-15826 GCA_047718615.1 Bacillus sp. (in: firmicutes)
CTATTAGAGAGAAAAGAGGAGGATTTTCATGAAACAATCGGTTAATATTCAAGATCAATTTCTAAATCAACTACGAAAAGATGGTACAAGTGTTACAGTTTTTTTATTAAATGGATTTCAAATTCGCGGAATTATAAAAGGTTTTGATAATTTTACTGTTCTATTTGAATCAGAAGGAAAACAACAATTAGTATACAAACATGCCATTTCAACATTTTCTCCATTAAAAAATGTTCAAATTGATTTAGAGGGAAATCAAGCCAATCAAGCATAAATTTGAGAAACTTCACGTAAGCATTATACGTGAAGTTTTTTTTATGGAAAAAAGCGAAGTGGTTTAAAAAGTAGGTCTTTTTTTTACTATTTCTAATGAATAAGCTAACGTGTAAATATACATATATGGGGCAATGGAGGAGAGATAATTAGTAGCCGTGGGCTTCTGTCCCTGAGGAGGTGTGGCTTTTGGAACATCCAATAAGGATGAAAAATAATGGACAGATTAGCGTTGTTATTAACTCGCAGAAGAAGAAGGTTCTCCCAAGAGACCTGCCGGAAGCAAATATAATCCCCAAAAAAATACCTAGTGAACATGCTGCACTTAGGGAAATTGAAGAAGAATTAGGAAGCCTTGTTGGCATGGATGAAATGAAAAAAATGATTAAAGAGATATACGCTTGGATTTATGTGAATAAAAAAAGAGAAGAAAATGGTTTGAAAACTGGAAAGCAAGCACTTCACATGATGTTTAAAGGAAATCCAGGTACAGGGAAGACAACGGTTGCTAGATTAATCGGCAAGTTATTTCAAAAAATGAATGTCCTGTCAAAAGGCCATTTAATAGAAGCGGAACGTGCTGATTTAGTTGGTGAATATATTGGGCATACGGCACAAAAGACAAGGGATTTAGTGAAAAAGGCACTTGGCGGAATTTTATTTATTGACGAAGCCTATTCGTTAGGAAGAGGTGGGGAAAAAGATTTTGGCAAGGAAGCAATTGATACACTTGTCAAGCATATGGAGGATAAACAGCATGAATTTATATTAATTCTTGCAGGTTATTCAAGGGAAATGGACTTTTTCTTGTCATTAAATCCTGGGCTTCATTCTAGATTTCCTCTTGTTATTGACTTTCCTGATTATACAACAGATCAATTAATGGAAATTGGCAATCGAATGTTAGAGGAGAGAGAGTATACCTTAAGTCATGAAGCCGAAAAGGTTTTGAAGGAACATTTAACCTCTATTCGAACAATTCACCTTCCGAAAACCTTTTCAAATGGCAGGTATGTTCGGAATATAATTGAAAAATCAATAAGGGCTCAATCGATGAGGCTGTTAATGTTAAGTCGTTATGATCGTCATGAATTAATGACGTTACGAAGCAATGATTTAGTTTTGGAGGAAAAGGAAAAAGGATACTAACATATAGTACTCTGAAAAGGGCTTTTGGGTTCACTCGAATAGTCCGCAGTAATAATACACTTGGCTTTCCATGGGGCGAGCGGCGAGCCTGACTTGCAAATCCCATAGGAGTCTTCGTGTATTCTGACTGCTGCCTGCCTGTAAACGTAAGAAAATCTGCTTTATACCATGTGCCATGGTGCAAACTTTGGGTCCATGGGTGTATACATTGATCAATGTTCGTTCTTTCGTTTCTTTGTTAGAAATAAAGGTTAAAAAATTCACTTGTATTATTGAACACTAACAACTTGGTTAGTGTTTTTTTTAGGGAATAATATAGTTTTTTGTTGCATATTGTCACTTTTTTTAGAAGTAACTTAATGTAAGAAAAAAAGCTGTTTTTCATGTATAGAGTATGCTACTGTATATTAACATAGATGGGTGAACGAGAAATGTTCTTTTCGGAAACAAAGAAGAAATTTGATTTATAATGATAAAAATAATATATCGGCAATAATAAGGTATATGTTAGGAAAGAAAACGTTTTTTTGTTATAATATGAGAATCAATATACTTACATTAGATAATAGTCTAGATTCGCCATACAGGATGTACAAGTGCCGGCATTGCTACAGGACGTGGCACATTTCCTAACCCCGGCGAGTACTGTCTCCTGTGTCTAGAAATTGAGTCAGGAGAACATTTTTTTCGGGGTTAAACAAGGCGCTTGCGCTTTCTTAAAAAGGTAAGAAAGTATAAAGTTTTTCAAACTAGATTAGTGTCTAGCTCCAGCGCCTAGCCCCTGTGAAAGATAACCTCCTGCCTCTAAAAGTAAAGAACACTTTTTGAGGCAGGAGAACATTTTTCTTCGGGGCTGAGCAAGGGCGCTTGCGCTTTTCTTATATACTGCAAGAATAATGTTGAAGGAAGGTCTGCTTATTGAAACAGGCAAAAGAAAAAGTAATACTCGTAGGGTGTCAAACAACGGAAGATACTGCAAGATATGAGTACTCGATGGAAGAGCTGTCTTCTCTAACGGGAACAGCGGACGGCGAAGTAGTTGCTTCTCTTATTCAAAATCGAGACCGCATCCATCCCTCTACTTATATTGGGAAAGGAAAAGTAGAGGAATTAGAAGCACTTGCAGAAGAGCTGGAGGCAGATATCATTATCTTTAATGATGAATTATCTCCAAGTCAAGTCCGTAACTTATCGAAAAATATAGAATCCAGAATTATTGATCGCACACAATTGATTTTAGATATATTTGCAAAAAGAGCCCGTTCAAAAGAAGGGAAGCTGCAAGTAGAGCTGGCGCAGCTGCAGTATTTATTGCCGAGATTGGGTGGACAGGGTTTACAGCTTTCAAGATTAGGAGCAGGAATTGGAACGAGAGGACCTGGAGAAACAAAACTGGAATCTGATCGAAGACATATCCGTAGAAGAATAGATGATATTAAAACGCAGCTGCAAGTAATTGTCCAGCATCGGGACCGCTATCGGGAAAGACGAAAAAAAAATAGAGCCTTTCAAATTGCACTTGTTGGATATACAAATGCAGGGAAATCCACTTTGTTTAACCGTTTGGCAGAAGCAGACTCTTTTGAAGAGGATATTTTGTTTGCAACGCTTGATCCGATGACAAGAAAAGTTATTTTACCAAGTGGTTTTACGGCATTAATTACCGATACAGTAGGTTTTATTCAAGATTTGCCAACTACTTTAGTTGCAGCGTTTCGATCAACTTTAGAAGAAGTAAGAGAAGCAGATTTATTGCTGCATGTTGTTGATATGTCTAATGAAGAATATTACCAACAGGAAGAGACGGTGCATAAACTATTAGAAGATTTAGAAATGCCGCCTATTTCTCAATTAACTGTTTATAATAAACGCGACTTAATGCATAAAGAATTTGTGCCAACTTCAAAAAATGAAAATATTATCATAACCGCTTTAGACAAGGACGATCGAAATAAAGTAAAGCAAAAAATTGAGAAAATCATGATAGAAAATATGGATTATTATGAAGTGGAAGTATCAGCAAGCAACGGCAAGCTTCTTTCTCAATTAAAAAATGAAACGATAATGCGCAGTTTAGTTTTTGATGAAGAAGAACAGCATTATGTTTGTAAAGGTTATGTACTAAAAGATCATGCTATTACAGCAAAATTAATGAAATTAAAGGAATTTGATAGGAGAAGCTAATGTACGAACACTTAACATACGGAGATAAGCTTCAATCTCTTGTTACAGAAGTAGAACAGCAAATAACAAACGTTCATAAACAAATAGAAGCTAACATTGATAGTAACCAATATCGTGTATTAGCAAGTTTTCAACAAAATAGAGTAAGTGAATCTCATTTTATTCCATCAACTGGTTATGGGTATGACGATTTAGGAAGAGATACGCTGGAAAATATATACGCAGAAGTATTTGGAGGAGAAGCAGGATTAGTTCGTCCACAAATTATTTCTGGTACTCACGCTATTAGTATTGCCTTGTTTGGCATTTTGCGTCCTGGTGATGAATTATTATATATTACTGGAAAACCATATGATACTTTAGAGGAAATAGTCGGTATTCGAGGGAATGGTGTTGGTTCTTTAAAGGAATTTCAAATCGATTATAACAGCGTTGATCTGCTGTCAAATGGAAATCCGGATTTTGAAGCTATAGCAGCCAGCATAAAACCAAATACAAAAATGATTGGCATTCAGCGTTCAAAAGGCTATGCGACTAGGCCTTCTTTTACAATTGCGGAAATGAAAGAAATGATTGAATTTGTAAAAGAATTAAAAGAGGATGTTATTGTATTTGTTGATAATTGTTATGGTGAGTTTGTGGAACAGCAAGAGCCATGTCATGTTGGAGCAGATTTAATGGCAGGTTCCTTAATAAAAAATCCAGGTGGAGGCCTTGCGAAAACTGGCGGATATATTGTTGGTAAAGAAGAGCTAGTAACAGCATGCTCATATCGCATGACGTCACCAGGAATCGGGGCAGAAGCTGGAGCATCTCTTTATAGTCTGCAAGAAATGTATCAAGGGTTTTTTCTTGCTCCACATATTGTAGGACAAAGTTTAAAAGGGGCCGTTTTTACGGCAGCGATGCTTGAAAAGCTTGGCATGAATTCTTCTCCAAAATGGAACACCAAGCGTACGGACTTAATTCAATCTGTTCAGTTTGATGATAAAGAGAAGATGGTTGCCTTTTGTCAGGCTATCCAATTTGCATCCCCTGTGAATTCCCATGTAACTGCCTATCCAAACTATATGCCAGGATATGAAGACGATGTTATTATGGCTGCAGGCACTTTTATTCAAGGAGCAAGTATCGAATTAACGGCAGATGGTCCAATACGCCCTCCATATGTGGCATATGTACAAGGTGGGTTAACCTACTCCCATGTAAAAATTGCCGTTTGTATGGCTGTTAATCGTTTATTAGAACAAAAATTAATCACCATTGAAGTATAAACAGCAAGCATTCGGGGAATAGTTAACAAACTTAAGGCAGAAAGTGTCACATAGGTTGACAACAATTCTCACCGAAATTATAATGAAATTGGGTAAATTTATTTAAAAGGAGCCGAAAACTATGTCAGGTAGTCAAATTCGTCGGTCGATGCCTCTATTCCCAATAAGTATTGTTATGCAGTTAACGGAGCTGTCCGCTAGACAAATTCGCTACTATGAAGAGCACGAATTAGTGGCTCCAGCACGAACGGATGGAAATAGACGGCTTTTCTCATTAACTGATATTGATAAATTATTGGAAATTAAGGATTTAATCGATCAAGGAGTAAACCTTGCTGGAATTAAACAAATTTTCTCTGTTAAAGAAAAACAAGTTTTAACAGATGATGTGAAAAAAGAAGCAGAAAAAGCTCGTCGAGAATTATCCGATGAGGATTTGCGTAAATTATTGCGCAAAGAGTTATTAAATGCTGGACGCTTTAACAATTCAACTCGATCATCAATGCGTCAAGGAGATATGACAAGATTTTTTCCTAGATAAAGAATAGATAAGAGAGACTTTAGGAGGAGAATAGATGGCTAATAACTATACGAAAGACGATATTAAACGATTTGCACAAGAAAGTGATGTTAAATTTATTCGTCTACAATTTACAGATATTTTAGGGACAATTAAAAATGTGGAAATACCAATCAGCCAGCTTGATAAAGCATTAGACAACAAGATGATGTTTGATGGATCATCCATTGAAGGATTTGTCCGTATTGAAGAGTCTGATATGAATTTATATCCTGATTTAGATACATGGGTAGTTTTCCCTTGGACAGCAGAAAAAGGGAAAGTAGCACGTCTTATCTGTGATATTTATAATCCAGATGGTACACCATTTGATGGAGATCCACGCAATAATTTAAGAAGAATCCTTAAAGAAATGGAAGCGCTTGGATTTACTGATTTCAATTTGGGTTCAGAACCAGAATTCTTTTTATTTAAATTAGATGAAAAAGGGAATCCTTCACTTGAGTTAAATGATAATGGTGGATATTTTGACTTAGCACCAACGGACTTAGGGGAAAATTGCCGTCGTGATATCGTTCTAGAGCTTGAAGAAATGGGCTTTGAGATTGAAGCTTCTCATCATGAAGTGGCTCCAGGCCAACATGAAATCGACTTTAAATATGAGGATGCTATTACTGCTTGCGATCAGATTCAAACATTTAAGCTTGTAGTGAAAACTATTGCTCGAAAACATGGTCTTCATGCAACTTTTATGCCGAAGCCACTGTTTGGAGTAAATGGATCTGGAATGCATTGCAACCTGTCGTTATTTAAAAATGGCGAAAATGCATTTTATGATCCAACAAGAGAATTAGAATTAAGTGAAACGGCATTGCAGTTTATTGCAGGAGTTGTTAAACATGCGACAGCTTTTACAGCAGTAACGAACCCGACTGTAAACTCTTATAAACGTTTGGTTCCTGGGTATGAAGCACCTTGTTATGTTGCATGGTCAGCCCGCAATCGCTCGCCGCTAATGCGTATTCCTGCATCACGCGGATTAAGTACACGTGTGGAAGTTCGAAGCGTAGACCCAGCAGCAAATCCGTATTTAGCAATGGCTACTCTTTTAAAAGCAGGATTAGACGGAATTAAAAATGACTTGTTCCCGCCAGCTCCAGTAGATCGCAATATCTACATTATGAGCAAAGAAGAGCGATTAGCAGAAGGAATTGAAGACCTGCCTGCATCATTAGACGAAGCATTAACTGAACTAAAACGTAATGAAATAATGATCGATGCACTTGGAGAACATATTACAGCACACTTTATTGAAGCAAAAGAAATTGAGTGTGACATGTTCCGCACACAAGTTCACCAATGGGAAAGAGATCAATACTTGGAAATGTATTAAGAGGAAAAAGCCTTAGCGCTGTAAGCGTCGAGGCTTTTTTATTTGGGGCTAACCATTTGATTAGAAACCCACTCTTTTGAGAACAACTTTTTATTATACTTACAGAAAACCTGCACAAATAAATTTGCATCATAAAGATTGAAAGAGGAAATTTGATTTTATCTTGAAGCAAGGAGCCAGCCTGCAAACACGAAGGCTCCTATGGGATTGTGGGACAAGCGAGAACCCGCAATAGTTTTCCAACACACGCCACATGGAAAGCGAAGTGTATTCCACCTGCGAAACCCTTTTTTCAGGTGGCTTAACCACACGCATTTCAAATGGATAATACGCTTAATATTCATCCTGCTCATTATATTGCCATTTCTGGAAAAGGTAAATTAGCACTGCAGAGATAAGAGAGTTTGTATAAATAATAATATGATGCAAACCTTCAAGTTTATAAATTCCCAAGTGTTCATACCAATACATAATGCCAAAAGCAAAAATAGCATCACTTACCATATTCAAAAGAATATATTTGAAAAAATGCCCAAACGTAAAATATAAAAAAATCGTAGGTAAAACAATATATATTCCATATATAAAAGGGGTTGTATTCGTTAAAGGGAAAATCGTTTTATTAATTTCAAATAATTGATACCGTTCATAAAACTGAAAAAAAACCGTTAAAACTAGTGCGCTAAACAATCCACCAGGAATGAATTTTTTCACTTTTTTTATATCTAAGAAAAAGAATAGTCCCCACGGAAGAATTAACAGTCCCCATAATATAACTTGTGCAATCATTTTAAATTCCTTTCCATATTTATTTATCACTTTATAGTAAGAAGTAAGCAAAATTACATGTACAAAAAGCCAATAGTAAATAAATCATTCATTCATTCAAAATTACTCTTCCAAGCGCTTGAAATTTTTCATTCGACTTATAGAGTCTGCCATTAAATAAATAAAAAATTGTATAAAAAAAGAATAATAATAATGCCATTTGACTGGATCGTAAATGCCAATCCAATGTACGAATGGAAGGGCAATGATAGAGTAAACCGCAAATAAGAGTGCTTTAATAAAACGACTTGTTTTTGGTTTTATTTGAAGAAAAAACATGACCGTTATAGGCAGTGCAAAAGAACTGAATGGAATATAATTAGAAACAGCAGGAAATACTTCATAATCGTATTTCCACCATCCAAAAAAAGTTCCAACATAATCTAAGTTTGCTGAAATAAAAGCTACAAATAGTCCGGCAAATTGCAATCTATCTTTGCTTTCCTTCTTTCGATATTTAAGCCAAAGAAGGGTGGGGATAATGATTAACAAAATGCCGACCCACCAACGCCAAGTAAAAAGTGTATACTCTTGCCAAGCGTTAAAAATCTGATGATTAAGTTTGATCGTTTTGTTATAAAATTCAGAGAAGGTTTGTGTATTCACAGATTTGATTTCACCTCTATAAGAATGTATAGATGTACAAACACAAGGGACCAGCCATAAGTCGTATTTGCTTGGCCAGTACCTTGTACTAATAATTAGTTAAATAAATCAGTTAAACCTGGACTATGTTCATTTGGCATTTCTGGTGATTCAGGTACAGGATGACCGACAGGAGGAGGGGTAACGTGAAGCGTTCCCTTATTTCTACTTGGCGATTCACCTTGGAATATTTCACCCATTCTTGTTGCATCCAATCGGAAATTAAATTGGGCATTATGAAAGCCCATATCAACATATTTTTTGCATTCAGGATACTTATTAATATCGTAATTTGGAATAGGAAATATTTTTCCCCAATCAACACCTAACGTCTCTAGCGCTTTAGCAAAAGCATTTTGATGCGCATTATCACGAACAATAAGAAAGGCAAGTGTTTCCCTAAACGCTTTATTTGAACTCATTTCATAAAGTCGACTTTTTTGTAATACACCAGTTGATTCCAGTATCACATTGTTTAATAAGTCACTGACTAGATTGCCATGGCTATATACATAGGAACCAGTCCACGGATTACCAGCAGCATCTACAGGAAGTGAGCCTTGAGCACCCATAATATAATGATGCGGATTTACATTCTCTACAGCGATACTCAACGGGGTGGAATCCTCTCCAGTGTTTCCTATACCGTTTTCTCCAGAGTCAGTTAATAATTGGTTAATGGTAGTTTGAACTAATTCCACATGACTTAACTCTTCAAGAAAAACGCCTCTAATTAAATCTTTGTACTGCTTTAATTTGCCGCGGAAATTAGCACTTTGAAAAGAGTATTGCATCATTGTGCGCATTTCACCAAATTGACCGCCTAAAGCCTCCTGTAAAACTTTTGCAGCTGCTGGATCTGGTTTATCTGGCACAATCAAATTGATTAAGTCTTCTTTATAAAAATACAAGTAATTTCCTCCAATGCATGTTAATGAAATCTTAACATGGTTCATTTTTTGCAAAAAAGGTTTTTTTATTCATAATAAGTCAATGGTCAAGGGAGAGAAATGAATAGATATCGATAATTTTTGAGGGAGTATTTTCCTTCTTTCGAGTCATTTATTTTCAAATAAGAAGAAAAAGGAATAAAATACAAATAAATAAGACTGCATAGTGTAGATTTGAAGAGGATTGATTTTGCAAGTTTCGGCTCTTCTCCTTGCAAGGGAAGTATAACAAGGATGAAGCTGTAACAAATAAGCAAAAGAAGCATAATACTGCAAACAAAAAAATATCCGGCATTTGCCGGATAAAAATAATGCGGAAGGTGTATAGAAGGATTCACTTCCATACATTTATTCTATTCCCTTTCAATGGATAAAATATTCCACTTTTATATGTAATGGATGGAGAATGATGGAAAGCCGTTTTTATCATATAGAATAAATTGGTGTTAAATTGAAAAAGGCTCGTGATAAAAAATGGATTACTATTAAAGAAATCCCGAATTAGGGTTCTCTGAAGGGACAGTCTATAAAACTGAACGTTAACAGAAAACATTATTCGGGATCATAAAGAAAACAAGGGAATTAATTGCCGCCCCAATAAGAAGCGCCAATAATTACAAGCAGAATAAATAAAACGACAAGTAATGCAAAGTTATTATTTGAGCTACCGCCATCGTGACATTCAGACATAACCACACCTCCCTCTAACACTTTCTTTATATGGTATGAATTATTTCTGCTTATGAAATGGACAAGTATACAGCTGTCAAAAATTTTTTAAAATAGGTGGATTTTACTAAAGAAGAAAAAAGGAAAACAGCTATTCCAAGTTGAGGGAATAGCTGTTTTTTTAGAATTTCTCAATTTTTTTGTTGAATCTGTGAGTCACTAAGTTTATCCTTTGTCATAAACATAATGCAGATTAATGAAATTACAAGCGGTACAAATGTCCATATAAAAGTTGTAGTAATCGAGTTTGATAATACTTCCGTTATCTGCTTTAATATCTCTGCAGGAATTTTCTCACGAGCTTCTGGCGATAAAATACTGCCGCTATTTGCATTATCCCCTTGATTAACCATTTCTGGGAGACCAGAAGTAAAACTATTACGTTGAATAATCCCAAAGATTGTTATGCCTAACGTCATCCCTAATGAACGTAAGAAATTGCTTGTAGAACTTGCGATTCCTCTTTCTTGAGGCTTTGCTTTTTGCAGTGATGCCATGCCAAGAACAGAGAAGGAAGGACCTACTCCTAATCCGATAATCATCATATAGATAGTAACCAACCATCTAGGGGTTGATGGATCCAGGGTAGTTAATAAAAATGTGCCAATCCCCATCAGAATGCCTGACAAAATCATAATGATTTTATAAGGAAACTTATTTGCCAGCCCGCCTCCTAAAGCAGCAGCGACGCTTGATGTAACCATCATTGGCAATAATAATAATCCAGAATTTGTTGCGGTTCCTCCTTCTACTCCTTGAATATAGAGAGGAATATAAATAGTTGATACCATAAATACGGCGCCATAAAACATTCCTGTTAAAACACTTGTTGTATATAAACGCTCTTTAAACAAATTGAATGGCAAGATTGGATCTTTGACCTTTTTTTCAATTAGCAGAAAAACAATAAAACATACAAGGGACAACATAAATAAAGAAATAATCTGCCAAGAATCCCAACTGTATGTATGTCCACCTAACTCTAATGCAAACATAAGCGAAATGGAAAAGCTAATAAGGAAAATGGAACCAGCCCAGTCGATATTTTGACGGGTATGAAACTTGGACTCTTTGTAGAAAAAGAGAATAAGTGCTAATGCAATTAATCCAAGGGGAATATTAATAAAAAATATCCATCTCCAATGAAAATGATCTGTTATAAAGGAACCTAATAATGGTCCAGCAATACTAGACAAACCAAACACTGCTCCAAAGATTCCACTCATTTTTCCACGAACTTCTCTTGGAACAACATCCCAAATAATGGTGAAGGCGATTGGCATCAATGCACTGCCGCCAATTCCTTGAATGGCTCTAAATATGCAAAGTTGAATCATTGTTTGGGCCGTTCCACAAAGGATAGAACCAAAAAGAAATAAGATGATTCCGAACATAAAAAACTTTTTTCTTCCATACATATCGGATAATTTGCCGAAAATAGGCATACCGGCCATTTCAGCTACTAAATAAGCGGAAGTTACCCACACATATTTATCCATGCCACCTAAATCTCCGATAATGGAACCCATGCTTGTTGCAACAATTGTATTGTCTAAAGAAGCAACAAAAATACCTAACATAAGGGCACACATTACGGGTACTAATTTTGTTTCATTTTTCATAAAAAGTACCTCTTTTCTTTCGCTTTGTGAAATAATAATCTGAGTTTAACACTGTTAAATTAGTAAGTAAAGCAATTTTGCATCAACTAATATACAATGTAAATATCGAGGTGACAGTAGTGGCAAAAAAGAAGATAAATAAGGAAACAATCACAGAAGCAGCATTAGAAATTTTACAGGAAAAAGGGCTTGCCTATTTATCGATGAGAAATGTTGCTGCAAAACTAAAGATACAAGCACCAGCATTATATTGGTATATAAAAAATAAACAGGAATTGCTTCAATTGATAGCAGAGTATCTTTCTAGTCAAATGACCTTTCCGGATCCGTCAAAAGATTGGATAGAAGAAGTAACATTATTAGCTCTAGAAACGAGAAGAGTATTATTATCCATTCCAGATGGAGCGGAGATTATGATGGATACATTGCCGATTACCAAAAAAAGATTGGTTATTATTAATCAAACATTAGCATTATTTCATCGAGCAAATTTTCCGGAAGATATTATATTTCAAAGTGCCATTTCTTTTAATAATTATGTTACTGCATATGTGTTAGACGAGCAAAAACAATTAAAAATGCTTGATGAAATAGGAGAGGAAAGTATTCAGAGGCAGTTTAGTGAATCTATTAGTGGAATAGCAAGAGAAGAAGTGCCGTTTGTGTATCAGTATATGTTATCACAAAAAGGAATAATTAATAATGAAGAGAATTTTATCGTTGGCTTGCGTATTTTATTGCAAGGCATAAAAGCGGAGATAGAAAGAAGAGATTGATTATCTTTATATAAAAGAATTGAAACAAAGGTTTCACAAAGTTATATAATTTTGTAAATATAGTAATGAAACAAAAATAAAAAGATGGGAGAAAACTAGAGGAATCGAAAAAGCACGTTGATTTGCGATACTATCGCAATCAACGTGCCTTTATTATTTGTGAACATGGGAATCTTTTTCCTAATGGTTAAATTTTTTTATAACGATGGCGGAATTATGTCCGCCAAAACCAAAGGAGTTGGAAAGTCCAATCGTTAAATTAGTTAGTGGACGTGCTCCTTCTGATACATAGTCTAAATCGCATGCAGTGTCAGGTGTCTTTAAATTGATGGTTGGAGGAATAAGCCCACTTTGTAAGCTCTTTACTAATGCGATGGCTTCTACACTACCTGCTGCTCCAAGCATATGACCAAGCATCGATTTATTAGCAGTTACTGGAATTTCATAAGCTTTTTCTTTGAATAATTGTTTAATTGCCAATGTTTCAGAATGGTCGCCAACTGGAGTACTTGTTGCATGAGCACTAATCATATCAATCTGATTGATTGTTAATTTAGCGTTTTTAATCGCCTGTTTCATTGCTAAGTAGGCACCTCTTCCTTCTGGATGGGTGGCTACCATATGATAAGCATCTGAACTGGCACCATAACCAATCACTTCTCCATAAATTGGTGCATTTCTTCTTTTGGCATGTTCGTAAGATTCTAATACAAGAATTCCAGCACCTTCACTCATGATAAACCCATCTCTTTTTTGATCAAAAGGGCGGCTTGCTTGTGATGGAGTATCGTTATTGGTAGATAATGCTTTTGCGTTTCCAAAGCTTGCTAACGCTAATGGAGAAATCGCTGCTTCTGCCCCACCGCTAAAAATAATATCTGCATCCCCGTTGCCTATTGCTCGAAATGCTTCTCCAATTGAAGTATTACCGATAGAACAAGCTGTTACAGGGGACATCGATGGTCCTTGTGCACCTAAGCGAATGCTGATTTGTGCCGCAGCAGCATTTGTTATCATCATTGGTACTAAATTTGGACTGACTCGATTAGGGCCTCTTTGATTTAGGGTTTGTACATTATCAATTAAAGTATTTAATCCCCCAATGCCTGACCCGACATACACTCCTATACGCTCTGGATCTATTTGTTCTAGTTGTAGTTGGGAATCTTGTAAAGCTTGTTCTGCAGCAGCTAAAGCAAATTGTGTAAATCGGTCTAATTTTTTTGCTTCCTTTGAGCCGAATATTGCTGTTGCATCAAAATCTTCTACTATTCCAGCTATTTTTGTTTTCAGCTGTGATGTATCAAATGCGCTGATTTCTTTTATGCCAGATGTACCTTTTCGTAATGCCTCCCAAAAATCTTCCACATTCTTTCCTAAAGGAGAAATAATGCCCATTCCTGTAATTACCACTCTCTTCATATACGTTTACCTCCATTACTTGTTATTACTTTTATTTTTAACTATTATTTATCCTATTACAAGTTGTAGTTTATCCTAGTATAATGAGTAACAGAATAGGTGATTAAAGGAGAAAAAAGATGAATCTAGAAGGAAGATTATATGCTCTTTCCGAATTTCTAAAAACAAAACGTGCTAAAATTACGCCGCAAATGGTCGGTCTTCCTGCTGGCATAAGAAGAAGAACGCCAGGCTTAAGAAGAGAAGAGGTAGCACAACTTGCAGGTGTAAGCACAACATGGTATACATGGCTTGAACAAGGCAGGGATATTCAAGTTTCCGTTTCGGTACTGGAAGCAATCGCAGAGGCTTTACAATTAAACAAAGATGAACGAAAATATTTACATGGATTAGCAATAGAAGAAGGAGATAAATCTGTTTATAGTGAAGAAGAGCCTCCTGTCATTACTCCTTCTTTAAAAAAAATAATGGAAGAGCTTCAATACTGTCCAACCATTATTTCTGATAGGCGTTGCTATATAGTTGGATGGAATGAGGCAGCGGCACATATTTTTGTAGATTTTAAGGAAATTCCATTAGAAAAAAGAAACATTCTTGAATTACTTTTTTCAAGAAAAGAATTTAGAACGCTTGCTGTAAACTGGGAGCATTTTGTGAAAGGGTTTATTGCCATTTTTCGAACGTACTATGGGCAGTATGTTGCTGATGAATGGTATACAAGCTTTATTGAAAGAATGGAAGCAGACTATCAAGACTTCAGTAAATTGTGGAATGAGAGTGAAGTGAGTTCTGCACCTGAGGTATTAATTGAGTTCCGCCATGCCAAACTCGGGAAATTGCTGTTTGATCTTACTTCATTTCAAGTGCAGGGTAATCACGATTTAAGATGCAGTGTGTATACCCCTGTAGAAGGTACTACAACGGAAAGTAAGCTAAAGAGGTTGGTTAAGCAGAAATAACATGGATCATGATTTTGCTTTATCGATTAGTCCGTAGGCAGCATATACTTCTCTTTCCTGCGGGCGGGCGCCGATCCTCCTCGGAGCATGCTACTGAGGTTCTTGCCTGTCCCGCAATTCCCGAAGGAGTCTTCCTGTATGCTCCCTGCTAATAAAACCTGTTTTTTTTCATGCGCAATGCTACAATTTTGTTTGCATGGTTGTCTATTTAAAAAAGTTATGAAAAGGAACAAGTGGTCATAGGATAGAAGTATATAGAAAGAATGGATAGGAAAGGAAATGAATAACGCAAATAGAATAATTATAGGAGGAAAACTGGATGAAAAAAATAGCTGTATTTTGTGGATCAAGCAATGGAGCATCCCCTATTTATTTAGAAGGAGCTAAAGCTTTAGGGAAGGAATTGGCAAAAAGAGAAATAGAGCTTATATATGGAGGATCAAGTATTGGATTGATGGGTGCAGTAGCGGATACGATTCTTCAAGAGGGTGGAAAGGCAACAGGTGTTCTTCCCAATTTTTTAGCAGAAAAAGAAATAGCACATAAAAATTTAACAGATTTAATTGTAGTAGATTCCATGCATGAACGAAAAGCAAAAATGGCTGAATTGGCAGATGGTTTTATTACGCTTCCTGGTGGTGCAGGGACATTAGAGGAGTTTTTTGAAATATATACTTGGGCACAATTAGGGCTTCATCAAAAACCATGTGGCATTCTTAATATTAATCATTATTATGATCCGCTTATTCGTTTAATTCACCATATGGCTGATGCAGAGTTTCTACAAGAAAAATTTCGTGACATGGCATTAGTGGATGCTAATCCTGAGTCCTTACTAGAGCAATTTTATACATATACACCACCGACCGTTAAAATATTTTTAACAGAAAAGCAGATATGAGATAATTGAAAAACTAGGTTGTTCCATTGCTCGTCGTTTTTAAAGGATATTTTCTAAGACCTAATTCTTTTACCAAGAAAAAATTGGAATAGATTGGAAAATGGAGCAGCCTGCATATACGTAGACCCCGGTGGGATTAGCGAGACAGCTGAGCCCCACGGAAAGCGAAGTGTATGCAGGCTGCGGGTGATTACCACAAAC
>JBDNRM010000090.1:0-8479 GCA_047718615.1 Bacillus sp. (in: firmicutes)
TTTTGTGCCTCAGATAGCTTGCGGCTCTAAGGGTTTAATTTATGAAATTGATTCACTTTCTTATCTTTTAAAAAAAAAAGAGATTGGATAGCCTCCAATCTCCTGGTCATAAGAATAACAAATAGTATTTGTCTGCTAACTATTATCAGTATGACAAATAAATATTCAGTACTCTTCTGTCCTTTTGCCTGAGATTGTGAACCCTTCGGCGCCGCAAAATTTCCGCGGTCTCTCCAGAAGCTGCTCCAGCTATAGTAGAAAATCCATAGCAATCATAGCCTTCTAATTATTAAGTTATTCGATAAGTATGACTACTATCGAACAGTTGTTTATTTTAATAGCAGTTACATGTTTTGTCAATGACAAAATAAATTTGCTTTATTCTATTCTCCTAAAAATAGGAGATAAAAATGATTACTAGAATACATCATTTACTTATGCTAGGGTTTATCGTGATGTACTATTAATAAGGTTTTTATCATTCTTTAGCTTATCAATACGTATTATTCATATACTATTAATAATCAAAATGAGGAAATTTTTTACACCATTCACCATTAAAAACCCGTATCTCTACACGTTCTAGATACGGGCTTTTTTAATCTATTTTGTTTAGTTATCACGGAAAATACTCCAAATGAAGATAATCCTTGAAAAGGGGGAGTCTCACATTCAGTGGTTCATTTTATCCACCAATTTGTAGTTCCTAGGCGCAACAAATGCAGTCATAATGGCTGAAAATGCAACAATAATGGATTTTGCTCTACACCTAATCACCCCTTTCGCAAAGCTATTTCGGCGATAGGATTCTTGCTGGATTGCCTACTGCTGTATGTTGAGCTGGAACGTCTTTCAAAACAAGAGACAATGCTCCGATTTTTGCGCCATCTTCTATTGTAATTGCTCCTAGCACTGCGGCACCTGCTCCGATAAAGACATGATTCCCTATCTTCGGATGACGTCTTCCTGGCTTATTACTTATTCCTCCAAGTGTGACACCATGATAAAGGACAACATTGTCCCCAATCTCTGCTGTTTCTCCAATGACTATCCCTGTTCCATGGTCAATCAGCAGTCTTTTTCCAATGGTAGCTGCCGGATGAATTTCTACCCCTGTGAGCACATGGGCAAGCTGAGAAATCAACCGCGCCGCTAAATGAAGATTCCTCTTCCACAAAAAATGGGATAACCGGTAAAACCAAACTGCATGTAATCCAGAATAAGTGAGAACCACTTGGACGTTCGAGGTAACAGAAGGATCATGTTCCCGAACCATTTGAATTTCCTCCATTAGAGTTGATTTTCTCCTGAATTGAAGTGGCTTGTTGCTCATTTTCAGTAGTTTCATAACGTATTCTCCACATCTGTAATGGCTTGATTAAGAATGGAAAGCCCTTCGTCCAACTCTTCATAACTTACAGTGAGCGGAGGCGCTATTCGAAACACCCCACCCATACCAGGAAGACAGACAATATTCATATGGAGACCTAACTCGAGGCATCTTGCCGTAATTCGATCACCAATCTCTTCTGAGCGTTCTTTGCTCACCTTATCCTTTACAATCTCGATTCCTTGAAGCAGACCGCGCCCTCTAGCGTCGCCAACAACCTCGTGTGTTTGCACCAACTTTCTGAGTGCTGCGGCTAGATATTCGCCTTTTTCTCGGACTTGCTCGAGGAGATTCTCCTGTTCAATCACATTCATGACCGTGCATCCAACCGCTGCTACAAGTGGATCATTGACATGGGATGTGTAAAATACAAAACCATTATCATGGGCTTTTTGCTCGATTTCTTCTGTTGTTACGAGCGCTGCAAGAGGGAGCCCTGCACCGAGTGTTTTGGATAAGGTCAAAATGTCTGGCGTTACATCGTCATGCTGGAATCCGTACCAATGACCTGTTCGCCCAAAGCTTGTTTGCGCCTCATCAAAGATTAAAAGCATTCCTCTCTCCTGACATTTTTTCTTCAACGCAGCCAAATATCCAGCTGGAGGAACAAGGATGCCACCACCTGATACAATCGGTTCTACAATGCATGCTGCCAAGCTCCCAACAGATTGAGCATCAACCATAGCAAAACCATAGTCTAGCTGTTTTTGCCAATCAAGATCTCCATTTTCATCCACAAAATCTGGACGGTATTCATAAGGGGTAGGAATGGCTAACTGCCCAGGTGAGCCAGGTAAACCACTTTTCCGAGCAGAAGCATACGTTGCTCCTGCACTCGCTTCTGTTAAACCATGCCAGGATCGGTTAAAAGAGACAATCTCGAACTTCCCTGTAACCAACTTTGCCATTCTTATTGCCGCTTCATTTACTTCCGAACCAGTTGATAGAGGAATGACTTTCGTTAGAGGATCCGTTACCGTCTGGGCAATATGCGTGCATAGGTTAATGCTAGGTCTTGAGAGCATGCCACTAAACAGATGATCAAGTCGGCCAGCAGCTTCACCAATGGTTGCCACCACATCAGGGTGAGAATGACCAATTGTTGAAGACATCTGACCAGACGTAAAGTCTAAGATTTTTCTGCCATCTTCCGTATATAGATAGCTCCCCTTCGCATGGTCTATAATTTCTGGAATAAAAAATGGTGCGCCATACCTCCCAACATGTCGCTTTACGTCCTCCCAAGGATTTTCTCTTTTTTCATATGGATTCATCATTTCTCTTCCTCGCTCTCTTTCCTCCATTTGCTCTGCCGCTATTTAATGTTTATTATTAATGAATATAAAACAATAAACAATCAAGTTTTTCTTAACAATATGTTTAGTTATGCTGAAAGGAGGAGTCAAATGCTTAACACTTGGCGATTACAATTACTTGTACAATTCGAAACCTTAGGAACGATGCATCGTGTTGCTGAAATCATGTACATAAGCACAGCAACCGTATCACAGCAGCTTAATCTTTTAGAGAAAGAAACCAATACCATTCTGTTTGAAAAAGTTGGGCGAAGAGTACAATTGACCCATGCAGGACATGCTCTAGTGAAACAGGTTAGACCTGTGCTTAATCAACTGGAACAAATTGAAAACTCTTTAAATGACACTTCTGACATCATTCAGGGAACTGTTAGGATTGCCTCCTTCTCAAGTGCTTTGCGTACAATTGTTATTCCAGCAGTATCAAAATTATCAAAGATATTCCCTCAACTTCAGATCCGATTAACCGAAATGGAACCTGATGCAAGTCTTCCTGCAATTGACTCCCATCAATTTGATCTAGCAGTTGTTGGTTATTTTCAAAAGCCTCATTCGCTTAAGCAAAACGATCGAAACCTCATTGAACTTGGAATGGACCGTCTGATGGTACTGGCCGGTGAGGAAAATCCACTGACAGACCATCCTCACGTCACTATCGAGGAACTTATGGAGGAGAACTGGGTACTAGAGCCTGATGGTACCTATCTTGCAGAATATACAAAAAACCTGTGTCATACTGCAGGATTTCAACCAAATATTATGAACATCTTTCAGAGCTATTCGACCATACAAACAGTGGTTGCACAAAACCTTGCTATTGGAATTCTGCCGAAACTAGCCGTATCAGAGCAGGTAGAAGGCGTTCATCTGCTAGATCTCCAACCAGAATCGACACGCCATATATATCTTGTTGCTCGCAGATCCCAAACAACCATTCGTTCCATACAGATTGTTATAGAAGCAATTAAAGAGCAAGCGAGGGTTGTGTTTGGTGATTGTTAGTGGTTAAAGAGTGGGGAAAATAAAAATGGACAACTAGCGATGGTTTGGAAGAAACAAACCATCGCTAGTTGTCTATTTTAGTACCAAGATGAAGTAAACTACTCTTTTAAATTAGATTAAATATCTATTTCCACCTCTCCAATTTATGAAGGTTCTTAACAAACATCGCTGATAAAAACTTGGGAAACCCCATTTCGATGCATTTACCTTTTACAAATTGTTTCATATCATCTACAGAAATATCCTTTTGCGTAAATTCTCCTTCTTGATAGCAATGCTTACAATACATCAAACTTTTATCTAAATTCTTCTCCGTGCCACGATCTTCCTCTTTTTTTAATGGCATGGCACAGCTTTGGCATTTTTTATATTCTTTCATACGATCACCTCAAAATGTACTTTCAATAAGCTTCTAGTGTTTTGTAAATTGATTTTCCCCAAGAAATATTTACATAGAATCTCTATAATGAAAAGCAGGATTCTTGTTCATGTTTCCCTGCTTTTTGATGTTCATTCAACTACTATTTTTCATTTTGACTTTCTAAAAGAAACCCGTCAGTATTTTATGTTGTACATCCTTACGTTAAGTCGTTGCTGAGGAAGCAGCTGCTTGGTCAGCCTTCACACAATCAATTGCGACAACGAGCGCAATGATGATGGGTTCCATCTCTTCATCTACTATTTGAACCTTATAGCTATCTCCCCAAGTGAACCACTCCTTGCTCACTTTACCGACAACTTTACCATGCTGTACTATCTGAAAATCCATGTCCCACCAATTACCTTGTACTTCAATGCCTGCCGCATCAATCGTATATCGTGCTTTAAAGAGAGAAAACTCCTTCTTAATCGTTAACACCTCTCGACCATTAACCTCAACAAAAAACTTCGGTAAAAAGCTGAACACCTTTTTGGTAATGAGCGCAACTTCTTCTCTTGTTGTATTCATAATGGAGAAAGATTTTGGAATTTGCATAAAACTGCCCTCTACGTAATAAATATCCTTCTCCTGCTGATCCTTTACGGTAAATTTTCCACTTAGACTGAATACCTTCTGCTTTATATAAAGTTGCTTCATATTATACCTCCTCTTATATTAGTAAAGAACACTTTCTAGACGAATTTCCATTTAATTGGTAGCGGGGAACAGATTCCATAGTTCGCGCTGCTACTACTTATTAACATCTTACATGTTTACGTTTAAAACCAAGCTTTCCTCTATCCACTTCTTTTTGAATACTTTCATACGCGTTTAGGAAACTGCTTTTTTTCTTGTCCCGTTTGACTTCCACTATTCCCACTTTTATGGCTGTTTCGACTGCTTTTTCATGAAGTGGTAAATAGGAAATCCCTACGGTGTATAGAAAATTATTCATGGAAGATTTCGTTCTTTCTGGCGAGTCATGAATCGTATTTTTCACCATATCAAGCATATTGGAAATCTTACTTTCAGAAAATTCATGGTCATGGCGATTCCCTAATAGCCAACAATAGCAACTCCACCCCGCTGACATACTCAGTTCATTACCACTTACAATCCATTTATCAGCAACGTCTTGTGCTATTTCTGACTCTGATAATGTTACTGCCACTACAAAATCACCTAGCATATAAAAATATGCTCCATCCATCCAACGATTAAAATCCGATTCATTCATAGCTTTTGGGTCTGCTATAAT
Source organism: Bacillus sp. (in: firmicutes) (assembly GCA_047718615.1). GTDB lineage: Bacteria > Bacillota > Bacilli > Bacillales > Cytobacillaceae > Niallia. The sequence continues at coordinate 5,388 of JBDNRM010000090.1, forward strand.
GCCTGCAAAGTACATGGCATCGTAGTTACCTGTGGCGTAAAGCTCTTCAGCTAACCGTTGATTTATTTTTATTTTCTTTGCAACTGGTTTCATAGCACCTGTAGCCACACCAAAAAGCGGCTCGTGCGCACCATTAGATAGGTATATTTTTTTCGTTCGTTCCTTGCCGAGGGCTTCAAGCTCCTGCATAACTGTTCCGAAATCCATCGTTGTTCCCTTCCTTCCTATTCATGTACTTGGTCGCAGGGACGCCTCGAAGCGACTTCCCACTGACCAGCCTTATAAACCCTATACAACTGTATAATTTTAGAATTCCGTGAGATCTCCCCAGTTAAGGTGCTAACTCCTTCCCTCCATTGAAGAACTCCCTGTTATCTTCTATATTAGCAAATGATGAAACAATTTCCCAAATCTATATACATAGCAAAAAAGAAAAACAGCCAAACTAATTTCTTAGCTTGACTGCCATCACAACTGATTAGTTTTATTAACAATTAATCATCAGTAGGTAGAACCTCATTTACTTATGATACGGTTCCCCCCTAATAATCCGAAACGCCCGATAAACCTGCTCCACCAACACCAACCGCATCAACTGATGAGGAAAAGTCATCTTGCTGAATGATAACTTCTCATCTGCACGCTTTAATACATCATCACTTAACCCTAACGATCCGCCAATAATAAAAGCAACCTTGCTTTTGCCGTATGTGGCGAGTTTATCCAATGTGTCTGCTAATTCCTCCGACGATTTTTGTTTGCCTTCTATAGCTAAAGCAATAACGTGGGCATCGGCTGCAACTTTGGCTAGGATTCTTTCTCCCTCTTTTTTCTTTACTTGAATCATTTCAGCATCGCTTAATATTTCTGGGGCTTTTTCATCTGGTACTTCGATAATTTCTATTTTAGAATAGCTTGACAGCCTTTTTGTATATTCAGCTATTCCTTGCTTTAAATATTTTTCTTTTAGTTTTCCAACCGTTATAATTGAGATATTCACATGTATTCCTCACTTTACGAACAACATATCCACAAAACTTATCCACATATCCACATTTTTAATCCACATCTAGTGGCAGATCACTTGTTTGCCACCATATATACTGCGTTATTTTTACAATATTCACAGGTTGTTGATAACTTTTCTTCTTCCTGAATTTTCTCTAAAATCGGAAAAGTTTCGTACTCATTTACTACCGTATCTATTGCTATATCTATATGTTCTTCACAACTATAAATCATTTTCCCTACTCCTTTTTGCTTCCACTGCATTTCTTTTTCTTTTATTTTATGTGGATAACATCTTTTTTCTATAAGATTAAACTTATCCACACTTCATCTTATCATTCCAAATAAAAACTGCAACTATTCCTTTGCAATTTCTTAGCACAACCTCTTTATTCTTCTGTTTTTACATATTAATACTTTTTTAAAAAACAAATAAGAAAAGCGCAAGCGCCTTGGTAAGCCCCGAAGAAAAATGTTCTCCTGACTCCAAAAGTGCTTTTTACTTTTAGAGTCAGGAGGCAATACTCACTGGGGCTAGGCTGCTTGCGCTAGACATTAATCTAAGTTGAAAAATTTTATACTTTCTTATCTTTTAAAAAAACAGGAAGGATCATCCCTTCCTGCCTGCAGAATATAAACAAATCATTTTTTCAGCAACTATCCATTTTACATCTTATCTTCTGAAAGCACTACATCTGCTGTTTGCAGCTTTCCTTCTCGATAATATTTAATGGTTAATGTGTCGCCGATTTTTTTCTTGTTATAAAGATATTTTCGTAAACCCATTAAATCACTTATTTTTTGTCCATCTAACTCTTCAATAACATCCAATTCTTTTAATCCGGCTTTTTGGGCGGGAGAATTAGGAGTTACCGCTTTAATCGCTACCCCTGTTGTGACTTTATCCGGCAGCTTTAATGCTTCTTTCTGATAATATCCTGGAATATCGCTTACTGATTGTAGTTCTACTCCCATATATGGTCTTTTTACTTCTCCATATTGTTCTAAATCCTCGATAATTGGTTCGGCAGCATTAATTGGGATCGCCAGCCCAATTCCTTCTACCGATGATTCAGCAATCTTCATGCTGTTTATCCCGATAAGCTGCCCTTCAATATTAACTAGTGCCCCGCCACTATTTCCAGGGTTGATGGCAGCATCTGTTTGAATAACTTCAGACTGCCAATCTTCTATCCCATCTTCATTTATATCAACAGGAATCGTCCGTTGTAATCCAGAAACAATTCCTTGTGTAACAGACCCTGAGAATGTAATCCCAAGCGGATTCCCAATCGCTATGACTGGTTCTCCTGTTTTCAGCACATCAGAGTTGCCAAATTCAGCGATCTTGCTGATTTCTTTTGCATCGACCTCTACAACCGCTAAATCAGTCCATACATCGCTGCCGACGAGTTTGGCGCTTATCTTTTGCCCGTCTGCTAAGGTTACCTCTAATTCCGTGGCACCTTCGACAACATGATTATTGGTTACGATATAGGCCTTATCACCGCTTTTTTTATAAATAACACCAGAACCAGTGCCTGCTTCTTGGGCCGTTGTATCTTTCCAAAAGTTAGATGATTGCAAATTGCTGATTCCAACAACCGTATCCGCCGCTTTATCGACCGCTTTTGTTACATTTGTCTCTACATTTATCGATACATTTTTTGTGCCATTTTCATTTGTTGTAATAGCATGATCAGCTTCTTTCCCATCAGAAAGAAAACCATAATCTGATAACCGCGGTATTAACAACAGTACAAGCAATGCTCCTATAACAGCTCCAATAAGTCCTGAAAAGAAGTAACCTCCTCTTTTTTTCACTGGTTTCTCCCGACGATTATCCTCATCGTAATCACCGTAAGGCATGCACATCATTCCTTTCTGCTTACATTATCTATCCTAATCCTTACCGTTTACGTAACGACGGAATAAGTTCATTAATCTATTTTTCCTTATTTTCGAAAAAACAAACACGATAATTGCTAACAAATAAAATAATCATTAAAAGTCGCGTGACGCACTTTTTCTTCCTCTTTCCCGCTATTTTGTCCTTCACAAACCGTATGAGGCACTTTTTCTTC
>JBDNRM010000090.1:8579-15801 GCA_047718615.1 Bacillus sp. (in: firmicutes)
TCTTTCCCGCTCTTTTTGTCCTTCATAAGCCGTATGAGGCACTTTTTCTTCTTCTTTTCCGCTCTTTTTGTCCTTCATAAGCCGTATGAGGCACTTTTTCTTCTTCTTTCCCGCTCTTTTTGTCCTTCATAAGCCGTATGAGGCACTTTTTCTTCTTCTTTTCCGCTCTTTTTGTCCTTCATAAGCCGCATGACGCACTTTTTCTCTTACTTTCCCGCTCTTTTTGTCCTTCACAAACCGTATGACGCACTTTTTCTCTTACTTTCCCGCTTTTTTTGTCCTTCATAAGCCGTATGAGGCACTTTTTCTTCTTCTTTCCCGCTCTTTTTGTCCTTCATAAGCCGTATGAGGCACTTTTTCTTCTTCTTTCCCGCTCTTTTTGTCCTTCATAAGCCGTATGAGGCACTTTTTCTTCTTCTTTCCCGCTCTTTTTGTCCTTCATAAGCAATAATATGGAAATATTTTAAGGTTTCCAATTTGATAGAGTAGAAATAAGAACCAAGCCTTCCTGTTCTCTTCCTTGCAGAACAAAAGTGCAAGTGACTTGAACAGCTTAAAAAAAATGTATCCAGATCCAAAAAGCACTTTTAAAGGCATGAGACAATACTCACAAGAGCTAGCCGATTGCCAGTTAAAAACGCCACATTTTTATATCTTCATCGCCACTAGTACGTTCTGTACATCGAAGACTAGATGCAGACAAAACCGCCATGTTATCCACTCTCCACTTTCATTTATTATTTCCTCAATAAAAAAACGACAGGATTCATCCCATCGTCTCGGTTTCATCTGATTATTTTTCCAAATGTTCGGCCAAATCTTAACGGTTAAATTGCCGTCAATATCGTAGGAATTTTCGGATCTGTATCCTTTAATGCTAGCTTATCATCTAACAAAATTCCCCGGTTCTCCAACGTCTGACTAACAGACATTCTTGCTAAATCTTTCATATTATTATCTTGGCTTAAGTGAGCCAAGTAAATATGTTTTGTTCGATCACCAATTACTTCACTCATTGCAATTGCTGCATCTTCATTACAGACATGTCCAACATCGCTTAATATCCGTCTTTTAATATTCCAAGGATATCTTCCCATGCGTAGCATTTGAACATCATGATTGCTTTCAAATACATAAGAATCTGCATTGTGAATGATGCCTTTCATTCGATCGCTGACATATCCCGTATCTGTAATCAGCACAAATTTTTTATCTCCTTCATGAAAAACATAAAACATTGGCTCTGCAGCATCATGTGATACGCCAAATGATTCGATAGAAAGATTGCCGAATGATTTTACTGTTTCCATATCAAAATGAAATTTCTGTTCTAGTGGAATTTCCCCAATTAAAGGATCCATCGCATTCCATGTTTTTTCATTTGCGTATATGGGCAATTTATATTTACGAGCAACGATTCCAACCCCTTTAATATGGTCACTATGCTCATGGGTTACTAAAATTCCTGTTAATGTATTCATTTTCCGGTCAATGTGTTGAAACAATGACTCCATTTGTTTGCCACTTAATCCAGCATCCACTAAAAATGAATATTCCCCACTTTCCACATAAATTGCATTCCCTGTACTCCCACTTGCGAGAACACTAAAATGCATTTTCTCTCACTCCAATTTACTAGGATCGCTATCTATTTTTATAATTTGGTTATCAAAAGCATTTACAAACAGACTTCCTCCATCGTCCATTACAATGCGCCATGTAGGCGTCAGTACTTGTGTAGAGGAATACTGCATAGTAGAAGCATACTGTGGTGAATAATAACCAAGCTCGAACTTTTTCACTTCGCTGTCATTATTAATATAGCTATTCATAAATAGCGTATATACAGCATTCACTGGTCGAATAATGGCTTCTTTATCTTCAATTTCTTTAATATTATCCAGATATGTTTGTCGATAGGAAACTACTTTATTCTGTTCATTTAAAATTAGGGTCAATTTTGCATTTGCATTTTGATACAATATTTTCCCATCATATTGTTGATAATACGTAATGATATTGTCTGTTTTATTCCAATAACGATATTGATCCCCATTTAAAATATGCGTTTGGATAAAATCAGTTAAATCCTCTTGTTTAAATGAATCACTAAGACTTAGTGGTTTCTCCAACTCTGCTTGTAAAATATTACTTCCAACAATTCTGATCGTTTGGCCTTTTAAAAGTCCCTTTTCCCACTTTTTCACTTCTTCCTGACTAAAGGTTTTCGATTTAGCAGATAAGTACTGATCTTTTTGTATATCCCTTGATGAATTCTGTGGGTAGGTTACTCCATAAGAGGCTAGTGTATTTTCAACAGGAATTTCCTCTTCTAAAGAGTAATTTTGCGATTCCTTCAGACCTGTATATTCATAGATTAAATATATATCAAGAGCTAAAAAGGCAAGAATAAAGATGGTTTTAATTTTACTCCAATCCAATGTGTTTGCCTCCTACATCACTTGCATTCAATTGATACCATTTATCGTTGTACTTATAAAACCAGCATGGCTTTAAGTTAACAATACGTTGCGATTCTACCACCATCTCATAACCAATCAAAACATTCTGCAGCTTCTCTTTATTATAGTCCTTTATATTCTCTAAATAATCTAAAACAGCCTCTCCTTCCATTAATTTTGTCTCAGCCGGATCAAAGTCTGTTCCAGAAGTATAGAGATTGCTTGTACTAAATGTTTTTACATCATTGTTTTCCCATATTACTTGAATTTCTGATACATTATTCTCTAAATTAAAAATCGGGTAGCCTGCCGGATTATACAAGCGAAATAGCGCTTTTCTAAGACGGTCATTTTTGTCCACGTAGCGATATTGATTTAATTGATTGATCCAGCCGCCATGCTGATTCACATAATCAATACTATTTTTTATTAACTGGTTATCTACAGTTGAATTTGCCGTAACCCCAGATGGCTTTAAAAAGGATACTACATGTGTATCTTTATCGATTCTTAGCAGACCTGTATCATCAGTAAATTCTTCCCGATTAGCAAACAAGCTTTTCTGCACAATACTTGGCTCATTGAAAAGAGCCCTTTTTAATTTAGCCGAGTCAATCGTCTTGTATAAATATTTATACTTTTTCATATCCGTTTTATTGTTCGGCAAGTAAATAAGGTTATTTTCTGTTACTTTATAGGAAAAATAAGTTGTATAACTACTATTTTCTGCTGTTACATGATTTGTGAATTTTTTCAAATCATCAATATAGGCTGCAGAAACCGTACTTCTATATACCTTTCCATTTGTTCTGGAGATAAAATAGACAGACCCCTCTTGATTCTTTGAAAGATCATAAGAAATAAGAATCGTATTAAAATCAAAATTGTTATTTTCTTTTATATTTAAAATATTTTTATATAAACTAAAAGGTACTTCGGCAGGAAATCGAATTTCCATACTATGGTCTTGCTGCTGAATAAAAGAAGCTATATTTTCTGTATCTATTTTCTTTAAGTTAGTAAATTCCCATTTTTTTATGGTACTCACTATATCATTTATTTCCTTTAAAGAAATCGCCCCATAGTTCTCCCCGTTTAAATGCTGATAAATACTGTCTGGCTTAACGATCTCGCCAACTTCCTTTGTTAAACCAATTTTCTCAGGTGCTATTGTGGACGAATCTGTTGATTGTTCATAGTTACCTTGGTGTGTCCATAAAACATAATATAAAAGGATACTTGATAAAACAAGAACGGATAATATCATTGTCTTTATATTTTCATATCTCATACCCAATCATCATCCTCTTCCGATTGAATATAGGGAAGAGTAAATGAAACCTTTGTACCCTTTCCTTCTTTACTTGTTGCCCATATTCTGCCTCCATGTGCTTCTACCATTTCTTTAGCAATAGCAAGTCCAAGTCCAGTACCGCCAAGTTTTCGAGTCCTTGCTTTATCTACACGATAAAAACGCTCAAATACTTTGTCGAGATTTTCTTTTGGAATTCCTACCCCATTATCAGAAACACTTACAATGATTTGCTTCTCTTGGTCTTTAATGGAGAACGTTACTTTTCCGCCTTCAGGAGAATATTTCAGTGCATTAGAGATAATATTATCTAAAACTTGTGTTAGCTTGTCTTCATCTATTTCCACAAAAGCAGCCTGCTTAGGAAGCCTCCGTTCAAATGTCACATTTTGCTCTTTTGTCAGTTCAAAACGATCGATAATACGATTATAGAACACAATAAAATCAACTAATTCTCTATTTAGCTGATAATCCCTACTATCTAATTTAGATAATTGCAGAAGATCATTTACTAAACGTATCATCCGCTCTGTTTCATTTTGCGTTACCTCTAAAAAGTTAGGAGCCAATTCTTCATCCTTCCACGCACCTTCGGATAATGCCTCTACATAGCTTCTCATCGTTGTTAATGGTGTGCGCAGCTCATGAGATACGTTCGCAACAAATTCCTTTCGCTCCATATCTATTTTTTCCTGCTCTGTAATATCATGCAGTACAGTAATAAGACCGTTGACAAACCCTGTTTCTTTTTGAATAACAGATATATTTGCCCGTAGTATATATGGCTCGTAATGCGTGCTATAATCCAAAATAACCGAATCTCTTTCGTCCAATAGCTCTTCAAACGTATACTTTTCCTCTAATCCTAACAGCTTAATAATCGATTCGGATAATACTGTTTCACGTGAAACATCCAACATCTTGGCTGCCGGTTCGTTTATTAATATAATACGTCCTCTTCTATCTGTTGCAATAACTCCATCTGTCATATAGGAAAGTACGGATGACAGCTTTCTTCGTTCACTTTCCGTTGTAGCTTGTGACTCTTGAAGCTTCTTTGTTAAATTATTAAAAGTAATCGCCAACTGTCCAATTTCATCAAATCCATATACTTTTACTTTCCTAGAGAAGTTCCCTTTTGATAAAGCAAATGCATGCTTTTGCATATCAGATATCGGCCTTGTTATCGTTCTAGCAAGCAATACACCTAATAAAGCGGTCACTACTAGTGTGATAATGGTACCTCTTTGAAAGATTTGGTTGATTTCATCCATTTGAGTAAATACATTTTCAATTTTTCCGACTAAATAGATTGCTCCTATCGCTTCTCCACCTTGAGGTCTGATAGGAATAATCGATACAGATATTCTCTTTTTTGTGTTATTATCAATTGATTTAATCGGCTTAAGAGCGGATGTGGAAGGATTGGTCATGACTCTCCTTACTTCCTTATCCACCATTTTTTGCCCGATTAAATGTTGATTTTCTGGATCGGATGTTCCTATGATAATCGAATTACGGTCAAGCACTCTAATCTCTTGAATATCATTGGAATTATTATCATCACTTAAAAGTCTTTTTACATCATCCTCTAACGTAGGATCTCCGTTTTCTACCGATCGCTCTTTTGTAAATTGTTCTTCTAAATAAATAGATAAAATATTTACTCTATCTTGAATAGATGCTTCAAAGTTATTATTTAATGTCCTCTGCAGCGTTTGTACAAAATATACTCCAATTATTTGAATCGAGATCAAAATAAGCAGGACAATGATCATCACTAGCTTTAAATGAATAGATCGAAAAAAACTTACTTTTTTCATCACTTTATTATTACTCCTGTTCAGGGTTTCTTAAATAGTAGCCAACACCTCTTCTAGTCACAATCCATGTTGGATGACTAGGATTATCTTCTATTTTCTCTCTTAATCTCCGCACTGTTACATCTACTGTTCTTACATCTCCGTAATAATCATAACCCCATACCGTTTGCAGTAAATGCTCCCTTGTCATGACTTGTCCAATATGCTTCGCTAAATAGTGAAGCAACTCAAATTCACGATGTGTCAACTCAATCATATCCCCACGTTTAGAAACAATATATGCGTCTGGATGAATGATTAAGGATCCCACTTCTATTTCGTTTGTTTCATTTTCTTCTTCAGCTGCCGATGGAACTTGTTGATGCCTGCGCAAATTCGCTTTAACTCGTGCAATTAACTCTCTTGTGCTAAATGGTTTTGTTACATAATCATCTGCACCAAGTTCAAGACCAAGTACTTTATCAATTTCAGAATCCTTTGCAGTCAACATGATAATTGGCATTTCGTATTTTTTTCTTATTTCCCTACAAACTTCCATTCCATCACGTTGCGGGAGCATAATATCAAGCAAAACTAAATCCGGCTTAATTTCCTCCACCTTTTCAATAGCGGCATTGCCATCATATGCACAATAAACTTCGAAACCTTCTTTTTTTAAATTAAATTGTAATATATCCGCAATTGGTTTCTCATCATCTACGACTAGAATCTTTTTGTTCATACCATTTTGCTCCTTTAGGTTAAATGTATCTATATCAATGTATTTATTATTGTTTACTACTACAGTCTACTTTACCATTTTAATTGTATATATTCACTTTTTTCGTATATCTGAACGAATTCCAGTACATGTTAGACTGATGAATGAACGTTCGCTAAGAAAAGCGCAAGCACCTTATCAAACGTATAAAAACCCTCACAAGCGAGGGTTTTATCATTTAATATTTTTTTATCTACCAGCATAAAGAGATACCCCTTTCCGCTTCAAAATAGATAGTAGCTTTTTTATATCTTATTGTTATATTTTAAAACATGGATACTTTTTTGTACAACAAAACGGTTATCCCAATTACAAATGAAGGATGAAAATTTACTATTTAATCCATACTAATTTACTTTATCATAAGTTATCTTAAAAAAAACCTTTGTCTTGATTTTGTAATAGATTTGTATAATCCGAGTAAAGGTGAGACCGAATAAAAAAGCATAATAGCAGCTATTTACACACATCTTGTGAAAAATATAAAAAAATGACTATGAATATTCATAGTCATTTTTGAGAGTGGCTCAGGACGGAATCGAACCGCCGACACAAGGATTTTCAGTCCTTTGCTCTACCGACTGAGCTACTGAGCCATAATAAGATATTTATTCTGTATTTATGATTTTTCCTTCAAGCTGATTCTTCTTTTGGATGTATTCCTTCAAAGCTAAAAATCAGGTTGCTGCTTTGCTTCACAACTTAATCAAATATAATCTATCGACTGAGCTGCTGAGCCATATTATTATTTTTGTCTGTTGTAAACTAAAAAAAATATATGTAAAATATGCTCGAAGCATATAGAAAAAATATGGCGGTCCGGACGGGACTCGAACCCGCGACCTCCTGCGTGACAGGCAGGCAT
>JBDNRM010000091.1:0-15726 GCA_047718615.1 Bacillus sp. (in: firmicutes)
ATTTTTAATAATAAATCATTTAATATCATGCAGTCACACGCAAGTTTTTCTGTTAATAAATCAAACATTACCTCCCCTTCATAGCCCTTTTTAAGATTGTAATAACGCTGCTTGTCTTTCACAGATAAATTCATTCGCTTGTTTAAGCATTTCAATAGCAGTAATTCGGTAGATTCCATACGGGGTTTGAAAAGCATCGTACACTTCCTTTCTTATATTCGAAACTTTACGTCTATTTTATTAAAATATAATGGAACATCTAGCATAAATAAATGAATTTTTTGTAAACATTGTACCACTTAAACTCCCCTATAATTAACAGTAATAAATATCATGAATAAAATCGTTTAATTTTTCCTTATGAAATATAAAACCCATCCCATAAAGCTTGACTAATTGCAGTTTAAATTCGGGTGTAAAGGTTCGACGTTGACGTGTCATATTAGCACGCTCCTTAAGTTAATAGTCTAAGTTTACAACCCCTTATTTTATCTGTCCAACTTAGTGTAGCCTATCCACATTATTTATAAATTTTCATAGAAGCAACAGCAATGAATAAGAACTTTTTTCATTCGATTTCTCAACTATTACCCTTATTATTAATTTTTAATGTCTTGTGAAAACCTAATTAAATAACCATCTGGATCTTGAACAAGAAATTCATTTTTTTAGACACCGTCTCATCATTTTTATATTCTGCTACTACTGGTTGTCTAAATAGTTCTATTTTATACTCAATTAACCTATCAATTATAGGCTGTATAGCATCAATAGAGAAAGACACTATACATTCAAGCAATATTTTACTGAAGTGCTTTCTTTTGAAATAGGAAATATGAATAACCATCATCCACAGGGGAAAAAAGATTGGATTATTAGTTAGATATTCTATTTTTGGTGGGAGGTATTTGTATATTCACTATAAAAATAAGTGCACCCCCACTCAAACAGCTAAAGGATGCACTATCTATATCTATTACTATTATTTTATTTAGCTGCCCACTCTGCAGGATTTTCTTTCCATGCCTGTAAGCTTGCCAAATCGCTTTGTTGAATATATCCGCTTTTTTCAGCTACTTCTAATAAACTTGAATAATCGGTTAGTGAATAGGCTGTAATATCAGCATCTGCCAATAATTCTTTTCCTTTTGTTAACTCGTATGTAAAAATCGATACTACACCTAATACTTCACATCCTGCTTCGCGAAGGCTATTAACTGCTGTAATAACACTTCCACCAGTCGAAATTAAATCTTCCACTACAACTACTTTTTGGCCTTTTTCTATTTTCCCTTCAATCTGATTTCCTTTGCCATGCTCTTTTGCTTTTGAACGAACATAACACATAGGAAGATCAAGCACATCGCTGACCCATGCAGCGTGAGGAATGCCTGCTGTTGCTGTTCCCGCTACGACTTCCGTTTCAGGAAACTTCCCCTTAATTAATTCTGCCAATCCAGCCGCAATCTCTTTACGTACTTTTGGGTAAGACAATGTTAAACGATTGTCACAATAAATTGGCGACTTCAGGCCAGATGACCATGTAAATGGATTGGTTGGCTGTAGAAAAACAGCTTTGATTTCTAATAATTGCTCTGCGATAGTATGCTTCATTTTGTGATACCCTCCCACTCATTTTTAAACTGAACATAACTTTCATATGGATTAACACTTCTAGTAATTGACCGTCCAACCACTATTGCCGAAACACCATTGTCTCTTGCTGTTTTCGGGCTTGCAACACGAACTTGATCTTGCACATTATCAGTTTCTAACCGAATTCCTGGTGTAACGGTTAAAAATTCTGTTCCTAGTTGCTTTCGAATACTTGCTGCTTCCAATGTGGAACATACCACTCCATCAAGACCAGCCTGTTTAGTAATGCTGGCATAATGCAAGACAGAATCCAACAGCGGCACTTTGATTAATTGTTCATTTTGCATTTGTGCTTCCGATGTGCTTGTTAATTGGGTAACAGCAATACAGCGAGGACGGATTTTCCCTGCAGTGGTACCGGCCTCTAATCCTTCTACTGCTGCCTGCATCATCGGTATTCCTCCAGCTGCATGCACATTGACAAGATCTACACCAAGACCTGCCATATTTTTCATTGCGCTTTTTACCGTATTCGGTATATCATGCAATTTTAAATCTAGGAAAATTTGATGGTTTTGCTCTTTTAAATGATGAAGGATGCTTGGCCCTTCTTTGTAAAATAGCTCCATTCCTACTTTTACAAATAAAGATTCTCCATTAAATTTCTTTAAAAAGGAGAAAACCTCTTCCTTATCTGCAAAATCAAGGGCGATGATAAGCGAATTGTTCATGCTTGCCCCAACTCCTTCCCGTACATTCTGCTATATGATTGATGCCATAACGATCTAATAATGCTGGCAATTCTGCAATAATTTTTGGACAGATAAAAGGGTCTACAAAGTTTGCTGTACCTACTGCCACTGCACTTGCACCTGCATAGAAAAATTCCAGTACATCCTCTGCAGAAGTAACGCCGCCCATGCCAATAATCGGCAAATCAACTGCTTGGCTTACTTCATAAACCATACGAATGGCAACTGGTTTGATAGAAGGACCTGATAAACCGCCTGTTTTATTGGCTAGAATCGGTTTCGCTGTTTTTAAATCCAAGCGCATGCCAAGCAATGTATTGATCATCGTAATGCCATCTGCACCGCCTGCTTCTACTGCTTTTGCCATGTCCACAATATTTGTTACATTTGGCGAAAGTTTCACATAAACAGGCTTTTCAGATACCTCTTTTACTTTTCGCGTAAGGTTTTCCGCTACTTCGGGGATGGTTCCAAACATAATTCCACCAGTTTTAACATTCGGACAAGAAATATTTAATTCCAAAGCTTTTACATTTGGAACTTTTGATATTTCTTTTGCTACCTCCATATAGTCCTCTTCTGATGATCCTGCAACGTTTGCGATAATCGGAACGTCATAATTAGCAAGCCATGGCAGCTCTTCTCCTACTACTTTTGCTAAACCAGGATTTTGCAGACCAATGGCATTCAGCATACCAGAAGTTGTTTCAGCCACCCGTGGAGTCGGATTTCCAAATCTTGGTTCAGCTGTTGTTGCTTTAATCATTATAGCGCCTAGTTCACTTAAATCATACAAATTGCTGAACTCTCGCCCGAAACCAAAGCAGCCAGATGCAGGCATGATTGGATTTTTTAAGCTTAAACCAGGCAGCTCTATTTGTAATCGATTCATATTACTACCTCCCCTGCCTTAAATACCGGTCCGTCTGTACAAACTTTTTTATACGTAAATCCTGTTGGATCATCTGCTTTATGGCAAACACATGCAAAGCAGGCACCGATTCCGCAGCCCATTCTTTCTTCTAATGAAATAAATACTCTTTTATCTGGAAACGATTTTTCTAGATTACGAAGCATCGGGGTTGGTCCGCAGGAAAATAGCACATCAAATTGAAGCGCTTGTTGTGCAATAACATCCGTTACAAACCCTTTTGTTCCATGCGTTCCATCCACAGTTGCAACAAAAGTGTCCCCTAAAGCTTGAAATTCCTTTTCATAAAATACAACAGATGATGTTTGAAAACCCAACACAGTAATTACTTTTACACCTTTTGCTGTTAAACGATGTGCGAGTTCATAAAGTGGGGGAACACCGATTCCACCGCCGACTAAAAGGGCTGTTTCACCGACTGCTGCTTCTTCTACTTTAAATCCGTTTCCAAGTGGACCGAGTACATCTACCAATTCTCCAGCTTTTTTCTCCCCTAAAAGCTGTGTTCCACGTCCTTCTTTTCGATAAATCATGGTAAAGGTTCGATTTGTTTGATCGATTTTAGAGATGCTGATTGGTCGTCTTAGTAGTGGTTCAAAGGTATCGCCTACTTTTATATGGACAAATTTTCCTGGTTCATCGATTTCATGAACAAGCTCACCACTAAGGGTGAGCTCCATTATATTTTCAGCAATTTCCGTATGTTTGACAACGTTGCATAATTCGTTTTTTATCATGAAAACACTGCCTCCAAACTTTTGTGATCTCCACACATCGCTTCAGCAGAAAAGGTCATGCTTTCTACTACTCGCAAGATTGCTTCTGCAGTATCTAGTGATGTTAAACAAGGAATTCCATTTTCAACAGATTCTCTTCTTATTCTGAAACCGTCACGTGCTGGCTGGCTTCCTTTTGAGAAAGTATTGATAACAAATTGTGTTTGGCCGTCGCGGATCACATCAATTAATGTTTTACCTTGTCCTCCAATTTTATCTACTACTTTTACCGGGATATTATTTTTTTCTAAAAAGGCTGCCGTACCGCTTGTTGCCATTAGGCTATATCCAATGTTTGTAAATCTCTTCGCTAACTGTAAGGCTTCTTCTTTATCTTTATCACCGATTGTCATTAAGACCGTTCCAAATGTTTTGATTTTCATTCCTGATGCTATTAATCCTTTATATAACGCTTTTTCCAATGTAGTATCTTTTCCCATTACTTCTCCCGTTGACTTCATTTCAGGTCCAAGCGTAATGTCTACTCTTCTCAATTTAGCAAAAGAGAAAACTGGTACTTTTACAAAGACACCATTTTTTTCTGGAACTAATCCAGAAGTATAGCCAAGACTTTCTAATGTTTCTCCTAAAATAACCTTCGTTGCGATTTTTGCCATTGGTACATTGGTTATTTTGCTTAAGAAAGGTACGGTTCTGCTTGAACGAGGATTTACTTCAAGTACAAATACATCCCCTTTTGAAACAACATATTGAATATTGAGCAGCCCGACAATATTTAACCCTTTTGCAAGTCTTGTTGTATAGTCAATTAATGTTTGTTTTATTTCATTTGATAAACTTTGCGGTGGATATACTGCAATCGAATCACCTGAGTGAACGCCTGCTCGTTCAATATGTTCCATAATTCCTGGAATCACTACATCCTTGCCATCACAGATAGCATCTACTTCTATCTCTTTTCCTGTTAAATAACGGTCAATTAAGATTGGCTGCCCTGGGCTTGCTTTAACGGCATTTTCCATATAAGGAATCAATTCTGCTTCTTTGTAAACAATTTGCATTGCTCTTCCGCCAAGTACATAAGAAGGACGTACTAGCACCGGATAGCCAATTCTTTCTGCCACTACTATTGCTTCTTGAACAGATAAAGCCGTTTTTCCTTCTGGCATTGGTATTTCCAAAGCTTGAAGGGACTGTTCGAACTTGTCACGATCTTCCGCTCTATCTAAATCTTCCAAAGTAGTTCCTAATATCTTCACTCCACGCTCCACTAATTGTGCAGCTAGGTTAATCGCTGTTTGCCCCCCAAATTGAACGACAACGCCTTCTGGTTTTTCTAAATCTATGATGTGCATAACATCTTCTATTGTCAATGGTTCAAAATAAAGTTTATCCGATATACTAAAGTCTGTTGAAACTGTTTCTGGATTGTTGTTGATAATAATTGCTTCATACCCAGCTTCTTTAATTGCCCATACGGAATGTACCGTTGCATAATCAAACTCAATTCCTTGGCCAATTCGGATTGGGCCAGAACCAAGCACAACGATACTTTTTCGATCTGTTACAATTGACTCGTTCTCTTCTTCATACGTTCCATAATAATAAGGTGTCTCGGATTCAAATTCTGCAGCACATGTATCGACTGTTTTATAGACCGGTACAAGTTTGTTTTCTGTTCTCCAGTTGTAAACCTTAAGTTCTGTTGTATTCCAAAGTTTAGCTAATTGACTATCTGCAAACCCTTTTTCCTTTGCCTTTTTGGCTAATTCAAAATCAAATGGGTGATCGGCTAATTCCTTTTCCAGCAAAATGATGCCTTCCATTTTCTTTAGGAAAAATAAATCAATTTTGCTCCAATCATGAATTGTTTCAATCGAAATACCTCTTGTTAAGGCTTCTGCTATATAGAATAGACGCTCATCTCCGGCATTGCGAATTCTTTTTTCTAATAAGTCATCATTGATTTCTTCTCCAGAAGTTAAAGCAAAATGATATACTTTTGCTTCTAATGAACGAATTGCCTTTAATAATGACTCCTCAAACGTTCTTCCGATTGCCATTACCTCGCCGGTTGCCTTCATTTGTGTTCCTAAGTTACGTTTTGCAGACTCAAATTTGTCAAAAGGAAAGCGTGGTATTTTACTTACGATATAATCTAATGCCGGTTCAAAGCTTGCATATGTTTTTCCAGTAACTGGGTTCATCATTTCATCTAATGTTAACCCGACGGCTATTTTTGCTGCAAGTTTTGCGATTGGATAACCTGTTGCTTTACTTGCTAGTGCCGATGAACGGCTTACACGCGGATTCACTTCGATTATATAGTATTGATAGCTATCTGGATCTAATGCTAACTGAACATTACATCCTCCTTCAATTTTTAAAGCGCGGATAATTTTTAATGATGTATTGCGCAATAGCTGATATTCACGATCGCTTAATGTTTGGCTCGGAGCAACTACGATGCTGTCCCCCGTATGAATCCCCACTGGATCAATGTTTTCCATATTACATACCACAATAGCACTGTCATTGCTGTCACGCATTACTTCATATTCAATTTCCTTGAATCCAGCGATGCTTTTTTCTAATAAACATTGGGTTACCGGGCTATTTTTTAATCCGCTTGTTACAATCTCTTCTAGTTCTGCCTCGTTATGACAAATTCCTCCACCTGTGCCTCCTAATGTAAAAGCAGGACGGACGATTACTGGAAAGCCTATTTTTTCTACAAATGCTTTCGCCTCTTCTAAATTATGAATGATGTCACTTTCAGGTACTGGCTCATTTAGCTCATTCATTAACCTACGGAAAAGGTCACGGTCTTCTGCTTGCTGAATCGCTGATAGCTTTGTTCCAAGCACCTCTACCTCGCATTCTTCCAATACACCTGCTTCTGAGAGCTCAATTGCCATGTTTAATCCTGTTTGTCCTCCAAGTGTTGGCAGGATTGCATCTGGTCTTTCTTTGCGGATAATTCTGCTGACAAATTCTAATGTCAGTGGTTCAATATATACAGCATCAGCCATCTCTGTGTCTGTCATGATGGTTGCAGGGTTGGAGTTTACAAGAATTACTCGATAGCCTTCTTCTTTTAATGCCATACAAGCCTGTGTTCCTGCATAGTCAAATTCTGCTGCCTGTCCTATGATGATTGGTCCTGATCCAATTACTAAAATACTTTTTATATCATTACGCTTTGACATATGCGGCACCTTCCTGTTTGTGGGATAAAATCATGGAAATAAATCGATCGAATAAGTAGTTTGCATCTTCTGGTCCTGGTGATGCTTCTGGATGATACTGAACAGTAAACGCTGGATATTTTTTATGCTTTAATCCTTCGATTGTTCCATCATTTAAAGCGATATGAGTTACTTCTAGATCTGTATTTTCAACTGTCTTTTCTTCTACTGTATAGCCATGATTTTGAGCCGTTAAGGAAACTTTTCCTGTTAATAGATCTTTGACTGGATGATTGGATCCTCTATGGCCGAATTTCATTTTTTCTGTATTAGCACCACTTGCTAAAGCAAATAGCTGATGTCCTAAACAAATTCCAAACAGTGGTACCTTCCCTACTATTCCTTTTATCATTTCAATGGATTCCGGAACATCTTTTGGATCTCCAGGGCCGTTTGACAGCATAATTCCATCTGGACTAAGACGTAAAATTTCTTCTGCAGAAGTATTGTAAGGAACGACGATTACATCACAATCTCGCTGATTCAGCTCTCTTAGGATGCCATGTTTCATT
This sequence comes from Bacillus sp. (in: firmicutes), assembly GCA_047718615.1. GTDB lineage: Bacteria > Bacillota > Bacilli > Bacillales > Cytobacillaceae > Niallia. The sequence goes on from JBDNRM010000091.1 coordinate 7,777, forward strand.
CCGTAATCGACCAAGACCACTCTAGACCCGCGTCCTGGGCTAGGATAAGCTTTTTTCGTTGACACTTGTTGTACTTGATCGTTTCTTAATTCCGTGCTTTGCAGATGCTCGATCACGCTCTTTATATCTTCTTCCATATTGCATATCGCGCCTTTTAAGGCACCATGCTGACGAATAATTCTTGTTAATTTTCTTGTATCAATTCCAGCTAATCCAGGAATGTTTTTTTGCTTAAAATATTCATCAAGGGAAAGTTCATTTCTCCAATTGGATGGAAAATCGCAAACTTCTTTTACAATAAATCCTTGAATGGCAGGTGTTATCGACTCAAAATCATCGCGATTGATTCCGTAATTTCCTACTAATGGATAGGTTAACGTTACAATCTGTCCACAATAAGACGGGTCGGATAATATTTCTTGATAGCCTGTCATTCCTGTATTAAATACCACTTCTCCAATTGTGTTTGTATCTGCGCCAAAGCCTTCGCCAATAAACACAGTACCATCTTCAAGAATTAATTGTTTTTTCATGCGTTCACACTTTCCTTTCTCCAAGCAATTTGTCCATCTACTAATGTAACTATTGGCCATCCTTGACATTCCCACCCTGTAAACGGTGTGTTTTTTCCTTTTGATAAGAATGTTTCAGGATCAATTTCTTCCGTCTTCTCTAAATCAAGAATCACGATATCAGCGGCTTTTCCTACTTCTAATCTCCCTGCTGCAAGCTGGAAAGTATCTGCCGGTTTTGTTGTTAAAAAGTCGATCAGCTGCGAAATTGTCATTTTCTTTGTCTTCACAAAATGAGTATATAATAATGGGAAAGCCGTTTCTAAACCGACAATTCCAAAGGGAGCCAATTCGATTTTCTGTGCTTTTTCTTCTGCTGTATGCGGTGCATGATCTGTTGCAATAAAATCGATGGTACCATCAAGTAGTCCCTCTATTAATGCATCGCGATCGTCTTTTCCTCTTAAAGGAGGATTCATTTTAAAATTAGTATCTTTTCCTTCAATATCGTTTTCGCATAGCAGCAAGTGATGTGGAGATACCTCAGCAGTAACTCGGATTCCTGCTTTTTTCGCATCCCTGACTACTCGAACAGATTCTTTCGTGCTAATATGGCAAACATGATAATGACAGCCTGCTGCTTCGGCTAAAAGTACATCCCTTGCAATTTGCACCGACTCACAAACAGATGGAATCCCGTTTAATCCATTTGCTTTTGAATATTCCCCTTCATGTACACAGCCTTTGTTAATAAGACTGTTATCTTCACAATGGGCAACAATTGCCATGTTTAAGTTTGCTGCACGCTTCATGGCTTCTAACATTTGTCCGGCTTCTTGAATACCTACACCGTCATCTGTAAATGCAAAGGCTCCTAGCTCTTTTAATGCAGCAAAGTCTGTCAACTCTTCTCCTAATTGTCTAATCGTTATTGACGCATATGGAAGCACATGAACATTAGCCGTTTCCTTTATTCGTTCATTAAGGCTATGTAAATTTTCTACTGTATCTGGAACAGGTCTTGTATTTGGCATATTAGCAATGGTTGTAAATCCACCTTTTGCAGCAGCCATCGTTCCTGTTGCTATCGTCTCTTTCTTTTCACCGCCGGGTTCTCTTAAGTGAACATGCACATCTATAAATCCTGGTGCAACCAATTTTCCATTTGCTTCTATTATTTCTTCTGCTTCCTTTGTAATCGTTGAAGCTATTTCTTTAATTGTCCCATCCTCTATATAGATATCTTTTGTTACCATTTCACCTGTATTAGTAAGCAATTGGCCATTTTTTATTAGTGTTGACATTTAAATTTCCTCCTTCAACCATTTGTAGTGATCTTTTTAATACTGCCATGCGAATAAACACACCATTTTGCATTTGCTTGAAAATTCTTGAACGTTCACATTCCACTAGTTCGTCAGCAATTTCAACATCTCGGTTAACAGGAGCAGGATGCATAATGATGCTTCCCGGCTTCATTCGTTTTTCTCTTTCGATCGTTAATCCGTATTTTTGATGATACGCTTGTTTATCCATTTCTAATGCATTTTCATCATGGCGTTCATATTGAATTCTTAACAGCATAACAACATCTGATGTCTCTATTGCAGTATCGATTTCTTCATAATTAGCATCTTGCAGAACCGTTTCATCAAACCATTCTTTTGGACCGGAGAAAACTACTTTCGCTCCAAGTCTTGTCAAAGCATCTGCATTTGATCGGGCAACACGACTATGTCTTATGTCTCCTATAATGCTGATTTTTAATCCTTCAAAGCTTGTAAACTCTTGTTGTATCGTGAATAAATCCAATAATGATTGAGTAGGATGATTTCCGCATCCGTCCCCTGCATTAATGACGGGAATATTTATTTTTCCTATAAGTTCTTGAAAATAATTATCTTTTTGATGCCTGATAACTACGGCATGAACACCAATTGACTCCAAGGTGCGGACTGTATCATATAATGTTTCCCCTTTAACTACACTGGATGCATTTGTCTCAAATGGAACTACTTCAAGTCCTAGCTTTCTTTCTGCCACTTCAAAACTGCCTTTTGTTCTAGTACTTGGCTCAAAGAAAAGATTTGCTACAAAGCTTTGTTTATCTGGCTTCCACACCGCCCCGTTGGCAAAATCCTGTGCTTCATGAAGGAGTGCCTTAATATCTTCAACAGCTAAATCTGATGTCGTTAATAAGTTTTCCATTATTGTTCCTCCTTTTATCAATAATTGCGTGTAACCAAGCAATAAAACTTTTCAAAAAAAGACACCCTGTTTTCTTTACTCGGGTGTCAAAAGTTGAATGTTCATACACACATACTTACTTAAGCCGGTTTATTAGAAAACAGCTTACGTATGCATGGTGAAACCTTCAACACCCTTAGAAGTCTCTCTGTACTTTTTTAAAAGGTGTTTCTTATTTAGTTTGTCCTGATTTATCTTCTTCAAATAAATCATCTGTTGCTTTTTCTTTACCTGGAAGAACAATATTGAGAATAATCCCAATGATTGCTGCTAGTGCCATTCCCTCTACTTTAAATTGATCCCCTATATGGATGGATGCTCCTCCAATACCTGTTACAAGGATAACCGACGCAATCACTAAGTTGCGGTTGTTGCTAAAATCAGTTTTTGCTTCCACTAATATTCTAAGTCCTGATGAAGCAATAATTCCGAATAGTAGTATAGATACACCGCCCATTACTGGAGCAGGTATAGAATGAATCAGAGCTGTAATCTTACCAATAAAGCCGAAGATAATGGCGAGAACAGCTGCACCTGCTAGTACATATACGCTGTAGACTCTAGTAATTGCCAGTACACCTATATTTTCACCATACGTCGTTTTTGGCGGACCTCCGATTAGGGATGAAATAAGGGTTGCAGTTCCATCTCCTAGTATGCTTCGGTGCAGGCCTGGATCCTTAATATAATCTTTTCCTACTACTTTACTTAAAACAAGCTGATGGCCAATATGCTCTGTTAATGTTACAACAGCCACTGGAACAAACAGTGCTAATATGGCAACATTTATATTTACTTCATAGTCCACAAAAGGGAAGATGAAGTCTGGCATTGCGAATAAGTCTGCATCTATTACTTGTTGAAAATCAACCACACCAACTGCTAATGCGTATAAGTAGCCGACTATAATTCCAGCTAGAATCGGGATAAAGCTGAACACCCCTTTGCCGAATATCGTAAATAGTATTGTCGCAAGCAGTGTTACTAATGCTACAGAGAAGTACAATAGATTGTATTTTTGAGTGGCTGGGTTATTCATTGCCTGATTTACTGCTGTACTAGCCAATGCTAATCCGATTACCATGATAACTGGACCGACAACAATTGGCGGAAGTAAATTCATAATCCAGCGATACCCTACTTTTTTAATGAGTAGTGCGACTATCGCGTACACTATTCCTGCAATAAATGTTCCAATCATAGCTGCCCCTGGTCCACCTAGCTCTTTGGCTGCTATCACCGGTGCGATAAATGCAAAGGATGATCCTAAGTAAGCCGGTACTTGCCATTTAGTAATAATTAAAAATGCCAGTGTCCCTAATCCGCTTGAAATTAAAGCAACTGCAGGGCTTAATCCGATTAAATATGGTACTAATACGGTTGCGCCAAACATGGCGAATAAGTGCTGTAAACTTAATGTCACCCATTGAGAAGTAGATGGTTTATCATGTATGTCTAATAGCGGTTTGTTTTTATTCATGTTCTTTCTCCTCTTTTGCTGCTTCAATAGAATGTTTTTATGTTTAGTATGTGCAAACTGGGATAAAAAAACCCCTTTGTGCAAGGCACACAAGGGGTTTTAAGCAGAGGGAAATAGACCCACTGTTTTCAACACCCCTTGTCAGTTTCACGGAACTGCTATTAAAAGGGTTTATTTACTTTTCATATATATTTACTTCATCATGCTCATCCACTTCTGCTAATTCAACGACAATCTTTTCGGAGCTGGATGTGGGAATATTTTTCCCTACATAATCGGCTCTAATCGGCAGTTCTCTATGTCCTCTGTCTACTAGCACTGCAAGTTGAATGGAAGAAGGTCTTCCTATATCCATCAATGCATCCATTGCTGCACGGACCGTTCTGCCTGTATACAGTACATCATCTACTAAAATAACTGTTAGATCCTGAATCTCTGTTGGAATATCGGATCCTTTTACAAGTGGGTCCTGGTTATTTGTTTTTTTCGATAAATCATCTCGATACAAGGTAATATCAAGCTCACCAACTGCGATTTTTTTTCCTTCAATTTGAGAAATTTTTTCTGCAAGTCGATCGGCAATATAAATTCCCCTTGTTCGAATACCTACTAGGATGCAATTCTCTATTCCTTTATTTTTTTCAATAATTTCATGTGCGATTCTTGTTAAAGCTCGTCTAATTGCTTGACTATCTAATACAAGTGCTTTTTGTGACATATATAATCACCTTTCTACAAAAAAATCCTCTCAACCGATTTGGAAGAGAGGACAGATTTGTGCATAATTAGCCATTATAAATGGCATATCCGTTTCCTTCTCAACCTCACGGGATTGATTTAAAGGACTTATTTAACTAACCTAATGGTAGTATAAACAACGCTTTTTGTCAACGATTATTTCGCAAATTGTCTATAAGTGTCTCAAAGTATTTCGGAAGTGGTGCTTCGAATTCTTTATATTCACCTGTTTTTGGATGATTAAATCCTAAAATTCCTGCATGAAGCGCTTGACCGCCTATATCCAATGTTTTGCGCGGCCCATATTTGGGATCCCCAGCCAATGGGAAACCAATGTATTTCATATGCACACGAATTTGATGTGTTCTGCCTGTTTCCAATTGACATTCAACAAGTGTAAAACCATCAAATCTTTCTAATACATGAAAATGCGTAACAGCATGTTTTCCTTTATCTACAACTGTCATGCTTTGTCTTTCTTTTGGATCTCGTCCTAACGGGGCATCAATGGTGCCGTAGTCATGTGGAATAGACCCATGTACAAGTGCTTTATATTTTCTTGTTACTGTTTTTGCAACTAGCTGATTGACTAGACTTTCATGTGCTCCATCATTTTTAGCTACCATCAACAAGCCAGACGTGTCTTTATCAATGCGGTGGACAATCCCTGGCCGCATTACCCCATTAATACCGGATAAATCTTTACAATGTGCCATTAGACCATTTACTAGTGTACCGGAAACGTGACCAGGAGCTGGATGTACAACCATCCCTTTCGGCTTGTTTACTACAATAACATCGCTATCTTCATAATAAATATCCAGATCCATTTCTTCAGCTACTACATCTAATTCAACAGGATCTGGGATATCAATCATGATAACGTCATTTAATACCCCTTTATACTTTGTTTTTACTGGGTTTCCATTAACCGTAACATGTCCATCTTTGATCCATGCTTGAACTTGTGTGCGTGACCAATCTTTTTCAATCGTAGAGATAATTTTATCGATTCTTTCATTTACTTGCTCAACTTGAATGATGTGTTCCCTTTTTTCCATTTTCTTTCTCCTTTTTTGCTTCTCTTTCCTCCCTCAGCATGACAATTAACAATAATATAACGCCGATTACTAAACTTGAATCTGCAATATTAAATATCGGAAAATCATAACCGAAGATATAAGTATTAATAAAGTCAACTACATACTGATGTCTGACACGGTCGATAAAATTGCCGACTGCACCACCTAAAATCAATCCTAATGAAACGCCAAATAATCGTTTGCCCTTAGTGCTTGTTTGAATAAAATAACAAATCCCTGCTATAACTAATAATGTGATAATATAGAAAAAAACCATTTTCCCTTGCAAAATTCCCCAAGCTGCTCCAGAATTTCGATGGGAAGTAATATAAAATATATTTTTTATTACTTCGATGCTTTCTCCAAGATCCATATTTTTAGCAACTAACCATTTTGTCCATTGATCAATTAATATAACAAAAAGTGCAATTATGTAATAAAACACTAAAGTTTCCTCCATTTCACAAGTCTCCTTTAGCATTTTAGCATAAACTGCATAAAAACGATAGTTATCCTTTTGTGATGTAGTTATACAATATTACTTACGTTTTCGCTCATAAGCTTATGTTATGAAAACCTTTTAAATTAACTATTTAATGCAGTGATTTTCGATAATAGGATTGAATCTCTTTTACATCTCTTTTCGATTTGATGGTAGGTATCATTGCTAATAACTCTTCCGGAATTAGTTCTCCGGAAATTTCACATGTTCCGAAATCACCATTTTCTAATCGTTTCATTGATGCTTCTACATCATAAAGCTCTGCTTCAATATATTGATTTATTTTTGATTCTCTTTTCACTCTTAATGTTGCTTCCAATTCAATTTGTGTCATACGGAGTTCTGTATAAAGCTTTTCTAAATGCTGATTCATCTGCTTTTCCTCCGTTTCCTGTTGTCATAGTAAGAACATCTTCTAAAATTAGTTTTTCCAGATTGCAAATGAAAAACCAGCTTAACTTTTAACAGTCATAACAACTATTAACGGAGGTGGAAGTATTTTTACATAAATTCTTTTTTAGATTTTGGAATAATACATGTTCTACCACCTTTAAAGAAGAGAACAAAAAAAGCCATGACATAAAAATTGTCATGGCTTTAGGATATTAACAAATGTCCATTATCTAATAATCACATTGCACGGATTCTTATTTCCAAGCCTTCACGCTTCGAAATACAAACCGTCTACACAAACTCAACTTTTAAGCTAAATCTTTGTAGTTTTCTTTTACAACAGATGCACATCTTGCACAAAGTGTTGGATGTTCTTCAACCGTGCCAATATCTGTTGTGACAGTCCAGCATCTTTCACAAGTCTCGCCTTCTGCTTTCGAGACAACAATAGCAGCATGCTCCAGTTTCAATGCTTCTTCAGGAGCAACTTCATATTCTCCTGCCACTTCAAATCCTGAGACAATAAACAATTGTTTTAAATTCTCTTGAATAGAGTTTAACAGTTCATTTGTTTCTTCACTTACATAAAGTGTGATTTTAGCTGCAAGTGATTTCCCGATAATTTTTTGATTACGAGCTTCTTCTAATGCTTTTAATACATCATTACGCAATTGCATAAACTGATTCCATTTTTCTTGTAATGCTTCTCTGTTTTGATGCTCTGTGTATTCAGGGAAATCTGTCAACTGCACACTTTCTTCTGTCTCAGAAGAAATATGAGCCCAAACTTCATCCGCAGTATGTGGAAGAATTGGCGCAACTAATTTTGTTAAACTTAGCAAGCTTTCATATAAAACAGTTTGAATCGCTCTTCTTTCAAGATTATCAGCTGCTTCAATATATAAAACATCTTTTGAAAAATCTAAATAGAATGAACTTAAATCAAGGGTACAGAAATTATTAATATTATGATAAATCGTTGAAAATTCGAATTTA
>JBDNRM010000092.1:0-15466 GCA_047718615.1 Bacillus sp. (in: firmicutes)
ATTTTTTTGGATTATGTATATTTGTTTATTATCTATAAGTTAATATTTATTATTCTACTCTAAAAATAAGTTCCGCAGGCTGCTCTGTGCTAAAGAAACCCTTTTTTAAGCTATGTATTTTACTGATAAAAATTTTAGCTTCCATCATGATACGTTTGCTTTCGTAATTAAAAGAAGATGATTCAACATAAGGTTCTAAAGTCCCACAACGAATTGATGATGGATCTTTTCCCTTATTGAATTGAATCATCTTCTTGGATTAAAGTTCTAGTTCTCCCATTCTAAGGAGCTCTACAACAGCCTGTGAACGCCCCTTAACGCCCAGCTTTTGCATCGCATTTGAAATATGATTTCGAACTGTTTTTTCGCTTATGAATAAATCACTTGCTATTTCTTTCGTCGTTTTGTCTTGTACTAACAGTTCAAATACTTCTCTTTCTCTTTTCGTTAATAATGGCTTGTGAGTGAATTCATTTTCCTTCAAGTAGTATAACCCTCCTTGCCTACGCCAGCTATGAACTTTGGGATGGGTATTATCATAGTCTGGATATATTATGTCGGGAGAAGCATTGGAGTGACTACATTTGAAGAAATTTGGACAGCTTTTTTTATTTTCCTTCCATCATTAGATTAGATAAAGTTAGTCTAATGAAAAGTTTAGACAATTAATCTACACCCTGAAATAAATAGACATTTGACAAATCGAGCAAATAAGTGCTGCAGTTAGCAATCAATAAATCTCCTGAAGTGATCTTATGTATACTATACAAACTGTCTTTTTCCGTTTTTCATTCTATATAATAAGACTCATAGTTACATCATTCTAGAAAAACCAAAATAAAAAATTTTTTAATGAACGTTTATCCTCTTGTAAAAATAATAGTGCTTTCTTTCGCTTTTTCAGCATCTTGATCTTTCCACGTGAGAACAATTTTATAATTTTTATCTGTACTAGGTTCTAACCCTAACAAGATAAATTCATATTCTTTTATCTTTTTACCATTCCGCTCAATATCTGAAACCAGGTATTTATTACATTATTTACCTATGGTATAATTTAGAAAAAAGGTACTTAAGAACTATAAACAAATAATCATATTTTTCGTTTTCTATACATTGGTGTTTATTCGATTCGTAATACACGAACTTGATTGATGTTACTCTTGGCTATATCGATTATTAAATAACGTTTTTACATGATAGGTATTTCAAGTAATTACTTACATAAAATATCCAGGTTTTTAAGTTAGCTCTTTGTTATTACGTACTATGGTATAACTTTTCAACTGAGACCAAAACTTTAACCTATGGGATTATTCACGTTTTTGTTAATAGTCCAATTATATCCATACTAAAATAAAGGGGACTACAATGAAAAATTTCTTTTTATCTAAAAACTTTCTTATTGTATTTGTTATAGTTTTAGCTTTTCTTTATTTTTCAAGTGTGCAAACAGGTTATCATTTCGCCTCTATTTTTAATTACTTATCTCTTGTATTAGGTGCCTTTTTTGCTACAATATTGCTATTTTCAGCTATAATTTTTATAAGAAATTTTTTGTTTATAAATAAATAAATAAATCACTTGCTACTTCTTTCGTCGTTTTGTCTTGTACGAACAATTAAAATATAAAAAAGAAAAACATCTCCAAAATCGTCTAAGTGATACATACGATTCAAGAGATGTTTTATTTTTTCCTATTTTTTCGAGACATTTATAGCGTGCTTTTTTGCTTTATTTTATATTTTCTGAAAGTATCCACTGCTGACGATCAAGGCTGGGTTCTGAATCATTTAATGTCAGGCTTCCGTCTTCTGCCATTTCAAGTGCCTTGCCGTGGTGAACAGAAGTAATACTTACGGTTCCGTTATCATTTTTGCTTATGTTCCAGCGTTGATTGTTATAACCAAGATAGTTGTACAGTTGAATTTTATTTTCTGCTGTATTCAAATCCAGCGCTTTTCCTCCCTGTGTACGAATCGAATATGATCCATATTCATCACCTGTTGGAATCAGCACCCACTTCGTTGCTAGAGCTGCTTCTGCTATTGTTACTGGCTCACCGTTTTGGGACTTCGCCGTATAAAGCGCTTTTCCAGCTGATTTATTTGTAAAGCTTGTTACAGTTAAGTTTGCTTCTTCCTTATTACTAACCATAACATTCTGATAGGAAGCCTGCCCGCCAAATACATTTAATCCAAAATGGCCATCTGCAAACGTTCCATCTTGTACATCCATGATTTTCTGTCCATCTACATAAATTTGGATGTGAGGGCCATTTGCTTCCATTTTCACTTTGTATGTTTTATCCGCTTGAATAAATGCAGGAACATTGCTGATTACCATACGCTCCTCAAAACCGCCGTCGATTTTGTAGAAGAGTCGGAATGCTTTCATATTCGGATCAAGATTGAAGTAATAGCCGCTTCTTCCATCTTCACTTGCCCGAAACAGAATAGAGCCTGCCCCTCCAGATTGCCCCAGCTTCATGTCTGCCTGATAGGTAAAGTTTCCGGCAGTTTCCTTCGCTATATAGTTTGCATCGCTTGTATGCGTTCCGCGAATTCCATTTTCCGTAATTGTCCATTTGGATGCAGAAAGATCCGATTTCCATCCCGTCAGATTCGTATGGAATTCTCCGTCATAGACCCTTATACTAACAGATGCAGCTGCTTTGCCATTTGGTGTTGACGCTGTAATTATTGCTTCCCCTTTGCTTCCCGCTTTAAGCACCGCTTTGGAGTTAGAAGAAGAGTCAATTTTGACTACTTTTGAATTGCTTGATTTCCATTTAATCGGCTCCGTTCCTTTTCCTTTTCCATCCTCTGCAGTCGCAAACAATGTCAGAGCTTCTCCTACATTCAACTCACGATCCGTTGAATCCATTTCCACTCTTGTTTTTTTATTACTATCTTGATTCCAAGTATTTGAAAGCGAATGTACTTTAAGAGAAATTACTTTCACATCGCCTCCTTCGGCATAGAAATTCATTCTACGGCTTGCAGGATCCGGGAAAATAACATTAGAAAAAACAGCTTCCCCATCGTTTCCAAATACTTCAACAGACGAATCATCTACAAATATATTCATTTTGATTCGTTTATTCTTCGGCTTCAAAGTTGCTTCATGCATAGTCGAAAATAGGTTGGAGAAGTCTGTCTCTCCTGATTCAGCACGATTTATAAATAGTTGGTTTTTTGCTGTTTTATAACCAACAACTGTTTTTTGTTCTTCTCCTTCACGAACATAAAAGCCAAATTCAGTTGTTTTGCTGTCAGATGGAATTTCTACCTCCGCTTCTATTTCATAGGATCCTGAAGAAATTCCTTTTAACAAGCTCGAAGCATTTTTCGGATTTACTTTTTTGTTATGCGTCTGGAATATGGTGTTTCGAATCGACTGTAGTTCCTTAATTGGTGCTTGTGCAAGTCTTATCCCTTCCTCTGTTTTCACTAAACGTACTTCTCTTGGAATGGTTAACTCGCCCTTCCAACCTATAGTTGGAAAAGCAAATGGATAATCCCAGTTCGTCATCCATGCCATCATTACTCGGCGATTATCTGGCATATTCGCAAAAGACATAGAAGCATAAAATTCTTTCCCGTTATCTGTTTTTAACACTTCCCCCGCTTTATTATCATTAACAAATTTACCTTCAGCTGTTAGCTGTCCTACAAAATATTCAGCATCTGATCCTTGTGTTTTCGGATTGGCCCCTGTACTAATCATCAGTACCCACTTTTTCTCTTCTGTTCCGTCTATCTTCAGTTCAAAAAGATCTGGGCATTCCCAGACGCCGCCGCGAACATAGTCTCCGTAGCCAAAATTATCTGTAAGTTTCCAATCAATTAGATTGGTGGAAGTAAAGAACCGAATATGATCACCACCGGATACAACCATAACCCAGCGATTATTTGCTTCATCTCGAACTACTTTTGGATCACGGAAATCCCAGCCGCCCGGATCGTTTCCATTCTTGCCCGGATTTTCTATTACAATTGGATGTTCAGCCGAATACTTCCAAGTACGACCATTATCCGTACTATAGGCAAGGCCAATGCGCTGATTACCATTTAATTTATCTGGATTATAGGAAGTGTAGTAGGCAATAATGCCTTTCCCTCCTGATTGAGTAAATAAACCGGAAGCATTTTTCACATCTGCTATAGCAGAACCAGACCATACATGACCTTGATCATTCCATGGCAAAGCAATCGGAAGGCGCTTCCAATTTATCATATCCTTACTAACTGCATGTGCCCATGTCCCACCATCTTGATGAAATAAATGGTATTCACCTTCATAATAAATCATACCATTTGGATCACTAACCGAACCACGAGCCGGAGTATAATGATAATCTGGTCTATACTTTTCTGTGTAATAGTTAGAATCGTCAATAAGATAAACGTCTTGGAAAGAAGCAGTTCCCTTTGCTACGGTAAAGCCAGCAAAACCTTCGTTATAACTTCGATCCGTTGCCTTTACCACAGCTTCAGAATAGCCATCCACATAAAGTTCCATTTGATTGCCTTTTACTTTGATTTCTAGATGATGCTTGGAGCCTTCTTGTGTCTTGTATTTGTGGGTTGATGTTTTATTAACAGTACCATTTGCCTTTTTGAATTGTGCTTTGACTATGTTTCCTTCTTTAATCAATGCAGCATAATAACCAGTAGTTCCCTGTTTATTCATGCGGAATGCTAGTGCAGCTTCCGAAGTGTTTTTTTCAAAGGTAATATTACCCTCCAGCGTAAAGTCACTTGCATTTTCACTAAATATTTGTTGAGATTTCACACCTTGAATCCCTGTCCCCTTTTGACCGTTAATTGCCGGTTCCCAGTTGCCCTTTTTATTTATAGATATACCTAAATTCGTTGAAAGTTCACTAACTTTTATATTTTGAAACAACGCCGATCCATCCCCTACGTTAAGCCCTAACAAACCCTTTTCGTATGAATGATCACGCACATCGATAATAGGAGCATACTGATTACCCCAATATACTTTCATGTTATCCCCTACTACCTTTACCTTTAGATGGTAAATCCCACCCTCTTTCAGTGCCACTTGACGTTCTTCAATTAATTTATGATTATCACGGGCATCTTTAAGACGAATAACCCCAGCTTTTGGAATGATTTGCAGCATATAAGATTCCAAACCATCTTTATTGGAACGGAATACCAAAGCTGCTTCCGCTTGCTTATCTATGACTTTCACATCTGCTTCATAAATAAAGTCTTTTGACGTAACATCAGATAATGCTATTGCATTTTTTTTCGCTTCTGATGCAAGTAAAAGTCCTTGTTCTGTCTCTTTCAGTGTTCCTTCCCCTTTTATCTTCCAGTTTGTTAGATTAGTATTTATTTTGGATGCGTTTTCAAAAATAGTCGAACCCTCCCTATTTTGTTTGATTAACATTTCATCAGAAGCAGCTGCCCTTCCTTCTATAGGATGAACAGAAGTTATGCCAATAGTGGTAGTGATAAGTACGGTTGACAAAAATACAGATGTCCATTTTTTCGAAATTGATTTCATCATTTGCCCTCTCTTCTAAAATAGATTTAATCAAAATGGTCGCAGCAAACTTCCTAAATAGAAGAAGATCAACGGATTTCCTTGTTCCTTTAAACCATCATATATCTTCTGTTTTAAAATCCGTGATTCTGAATCTAGAATCATAAAAAAGAAAGGGCTTACATTCTTCTTTTTACTTGCTACACATACAATTTATCAAAATGACCAATATACGTCAATATTTTTGTAAAATATATTTTGTGCATTTGTAAAATCACTTTTATTCATAAATAGTCGTGTCTCATAATTATTTTTACATTTTCTAAACATAATGAGCATTCGCACTGCCAACATTGCTATTTTCCAGCTTCTATTATACATTTGACTTAATGAAATAAATGGATATTAATAAAATAGATTATGTATAGCAAGGGTGAATTTACATATGGCGAAAGAAAAAATTACCATTCAATATATCGCCGATGCCCTCGGGATTTCAAGAAATACAGCTTCCAAAGCGCTAAATGATAATAAGAATATTCCTGAGGAAACACGAAATAAAGTCATAAAAAAAGCAATTGAGTTAAAATATAAACAATTTGCACATATGGATGGCGACATTTACCTTTCTAAAAAAACTGGAAATATCGCATTATTCACAGCTGCTTTGCCTAACACTTCTCACTTTGGCTCCGAATTAATAAGCGGTCTTGAGAAGGAGATTAGCACGCAAGGATATAATCTCTCCTTTCATATAGTTAGAGAGAGGGATCAAACGTCGTTAACGCTGCCTAATAATTTCGATGTAAAGAAGGTAGACGGGATTGTTTGTATAGAGTTGTTTGATCTTGAATACAGCAAGCTTATTACAAGTCTTGGGATACCAACGATTTTTGTAGATTGTGCTGCAACTACTTGTTATCCTAGCTTTAAAGCAGATGTGCTCTTAATGGAAAATCAGCACAGTACGTATCTGCTCACAAAAAAACTGATTGAAAGTGGATACACAAGCTTCGGATTTATTGGAGATTATACTCATTGTCTTAGCTTTAACGAGAGATGGATTGGCTTTCATCAAGCTTTAACAGAGGCTGAAATCACACTCAATCTTTCTCAATGTATTATTGATGATGATTCCCTCTTCTTCAAACCTGAACCTGGCTGGATGGAGAATCGTCTGCAGAAGTTTCCATCACTCCCTTCTGCATTTGTCTGTGCCAATGATTTTATTGCCGTAAATTTTATGAAAGCATTAAAAAACATGAACTTCTCTATCCCCGAGGATGTCGCTATTTGCGGATTTGATGATGGACCAGAAGCAAGCATAGTTGAGCCCCGTTTAACGACCGTTCATATTTACAGTAAAGAGATGGGGATAAAAGCAGCAGACATGCTCTTTTCAAGAATGAATAATCCGAATCAGGCATACCAGGTTTCTCATATCTTTACAGAACCAATTATTCGGGATTCTACACCCTTAATCCGCAAATAATCCAGATAATAATCCTATTGAAAAAAGAGGCTGAGATATAACTCAATAGATAATAGGTAAAGACGAACATGCTCTAATCTAGCACGTAAATGGTTAACTTCCCTATATTGTTATTTATGTTTTTTAATAGAGTTAAGTAGAAAAACTATGTTGTTCCATTGCGTTTTTAAAGGCTAATTCTAAAACCTCATTCTTTTACCAAGAAAAAAATGAAATAGATTGGAAAATGGAGCAGCCTGAATACACGTAGACTCCTGTGGGATTAGCGAGACAGCTGAGACCCCTGAAGGCCAAGGGCCGAAGCGGCTAAAGCCGATCCCCACAGAAAGCGAAGTGTATGCAGGCTGCGGTTGATTACCACAAACCTTCTTTTTTACATTAATTATAATACGTATCTTTATTTACTTTTTTTACCTTCAAAACGATTTCATCTCTTTGATTATCTTTTGTATCCTTTTTATCAACATAGATAATTGCATCTTTTTTTAAGTTGATACTATTAGCTCGAGCATTTTTTTTATTATCCCATTGTATAGATTGTCTCGTTTCTTTCCCTTGAAATTCTACATCAATAAAGGTATTTAATGGAACTGTATTTCCATCTAAAATAAATTCATATTTTCCTACAGGAATTTCAGCGCCTACCACATAATACCCTGAATGAGAAATAGTATAATAGTCATCCACCTTTTCTAGCTTCTGAAATGTTGAAGGCGTCAATTCTACTTGTCCTTCAAATATGCCAAATTTGTTATTGTTTGAAAAATGAATAGCATGAAGTTTATCTTTTTCATTTAGATTCCAGCCAGCAAAATTAGCTTTATCACTATTTAATACTCTTACATCATAAAAACCAGGCTGAAGATCCTTTCCCTTTTTTCCAACTACATACTCGCCATCCTGTTTACTTAAAACAACCGTTCTTGCTGGATTTCCTTCTAGCGTTCTACTCATTCCATAATAGCTCTCCATCACATCTTTTTTTATTGTTCTTTTTTCCTTTTGATTGTCATCGTTTTGATACAAAAAATAGGAAAACGTTAATGCCGCTAACACAAAAATGATTAAACCCGCTGTCTTTTTTCTTTGCAACCCTTTTTCCCCCTAGTGTGTTTTTTCTAACCGCAATTTTGTTAAATTATAACAAAATTTGCGGTTATTATCTATTACATTCCGACAAAATACTATAGAACCGGATGTTAGTAAATCGACATTTAAATTTAGTAAAGAAAATGTGCCGATTTTGCCTTATAGACTTTTAAAACAAAATTCTGAATAGACCTATTCACTTGAACATATGATGAAAAGAGGCATAAAGGAGATTTTACAGCAGGAATGAATCCATATGTTCCTCCGCTCATTGGTAATTATTTCAAACATTTATTATCCCACTATATTTACCTTTTCCCCCTTATTCACACTGCCATCTCCTTTATAAGTAGAAAAAGTAAAAATTCATAAAAAGGAGCAAGTAGAAGATGAATAATTTTCCTTATCAAGTAAACTATCCCTATTATCAACAAGGAAATTTATATGATCCGTTTTATCCAAGGAATAATCTTGCTGAACAACAAACTCTTCAGATTATTAATCCTGCTATACAACATGGAATAAGAGAGGCTCAGCATCTCGGTTATCATCATGCATTAAAAGAAGCAGTTGCTATTGGCTATCTGATGGGAAAAGGATATGATTATCATACCGCTTGGCGGACAGTTGAATCATGGTGGAGACCACCAGGAACTCCTTTGCCTGCTCCATATTGAACATAATGAGTAAAAATAGCTGCCTAAAAGGACGGGAGGTGTCACCGCACATTCCGTCCTTTTTGATTTCTCATATTCCCCTTGGTGCTGGTGCTACTCATAGCAATAGCTTAATCGGCACAAAGAGAAGAAAATATGCTTTATTTTAATTATAGTTTGTGCAGAAAGTCATCCCTATTTTCCAATAACAATCATGTTAAAAATAATATAAATGATTGTCATACAACGATCTTTTTCAGAGCGGAAATATGCTACAATAATAGAAAATTAAGCAAAAGAAAGGAAATTTTTTGTGTGTTTTAGTATTTGAGGTTGTTCGAAAATTCTGGTAAAAATGACGCATCGAATTTCTTCGTCCTTTTTATCCTCCTTTTTGAACACGCACTATTAGGAGCTGGTAGTGTTGGAGATGTTTTTTCGTCGGAATATTAGGAGAAAAGCTCTGAGAAGGCTCGGCACACGGACCATGGAAAACGAAATGTTTTCCGGCTGAAAACTAATTTGAGCGTGGGTCTTCGAGCGAATTGTATGTATGGCAGTCTAAAAAAATCAATAGTTATATAAACCGTTTCTAATAGGTTGGCATGCTGCTCTATTTTCCCCTATACTTTAAGTTTTACACGTCTACCTGTTCACTCCTCTTTTGGAAATACAATCAAAATTATTATTTAGGAGCAATTAACATGAT
This sequence comes from Bacillus sp. (in: firmicutes), assembly GCA_047718615.1. Lineage (GTDB taxonomy): Bacteria > Bacillota > Bacilli > Bacillales > Cytobacillaceae > Niallia. Next base: position 9,467 of record JBDNRM010000092.1, read on the forward strand.
CTGGATATACATTTTATTCTTTTTTACTGCATTTATTGTTGGTTTCTTTCAATTACCTAGTTTTATCATTTTTATTGCTGCCATTCTATTTATAGGGGCCATCTTTTATCTCTCTTTCTATCCATTATTCTTAGAAAAAGACGAAAAAAAAATCGTAGCATTCTTAAAAAAATCAAAACGGCCTTCCATGCGTTTTTTATATTTCCTCCTGATGGATGAGGAAGAAAAGGCAAAAGAAGAGATCAATCAAATCAAACACAAAGAGCATAAGGTTGTTTCACAACTTCTTTTGCTCTCAAAGCAAAAGAACTATGAAGAAGCAAAGAAGCTTCTGCCTATGTTAAAGGAAACAAAATATAAATGGTACTATAAAGCTGGCATTGCATTAGAAGAAGGAGATATGCAGACATATGCTGAAAATAAAAGCCTTCTGAAAGATTCACTTTTGCTTTCCTTTCTAGAAATAGAGCAAAAAAGAAAAAGTGGAGAAAAGGAAGAAGCATTAAAAATGCTCGAAAACAAGATTGCCTCATTAAGAGGATTAAACCTTCTAACAGCTCTTCAATACAAAAAAGATACTTTTTCTAATAAGAAAAGCGCAAGCGTCCTTGAACAGCTCTGAAGAAAAATGTTCACATGACTCAAAAAGTGTTTTTTACTTTTAGAGGCATGGGGTTATTTTTCACAAGAGCTAGGCGCTGGAGCTAGACACTAATCTAAGTTGAAAAATCTTTCTTATCTAATTAATATAGAGGCTTTTATGACCAGAAAAACAACGGTCATAAAAGCCTCTTTTTATCCTAAATTGTCCAACTAATTATGATTCATCATCTGCCTGTAATTTTTAATGATCACTGCCAAAAAAATTCTTAAATGCTTGTAAAGTCGTATCCCGATTTAATACAGCGATAGATGTTGTTAATGGAATTCCTTTCGGACAGGATTGAACACAGTTTTGTGAATTTCCGCAATTAGCCAATCCGCCGTCTCCCATTATTTCCGCTAGTCTTTCTGATTTGTTCATACTTCCGGTTGGATGGGCGTTAAAGAGACGAACTTGTGATAATGGAGCTGGGCCCATAAAATCTGATTTGCTGTTGACATTGGGACATGCTTCTAAACAAACTCCACAAGTCATGCATTTTGATAATTCATATGCCCACTGTCGTTTTTTTTCTGGCATTCTTGGACCTGGTCCTAAATCATAAGTACCATCAATTGGAATCCACGCTTTTACTTTTTTTAACGAGTCAAACATTCTACTGCGGTCAATTTGCAAATCACGAACAACCGGAAATGTAGCCATTGGCTCTAAGCGGATTGGCTGCTCCAGCTGATCGACAAGCGCTGTACATGATTGTCTTGGTTTTCCATTGATAACCATCGAGCAAGCACCGCAAACCTCTTCCAAACAGTTCATCTCCCAGACAACAGGTATTGTCTGTTCTCCCTTACTATTTACCGGATTTCTCCTGATTTCCATTAACGCGGAAATCACATTCATATTTGGCCGATAGGGTAGTGCAAATTCTTCCACATAAGAACTTGATTCGGGATCATCCTGTCTAGTAATCTGAAATATTACTGTTTTCGCCTCTCCCATTTTTAATTCACTCCTTCTTTTTGCTTCGAATAATCACGTTTTCTAGGCTTAATAAGAGAAGTATCTACCTCATCATAGTGAAAATGCGGCGCTTCTTTATTCGAAACGAATGCCGCCATTGTTGTTTTTAAAAATTCTTCATCATTTCTATCTGGAAAATCTGGTTTGTAGTGAGCTCCCCTGCTTTCATTTCGATTATACGCTCCGATCGCAACGACACGGGCAAGCTGCAGCATATTTTGCAGCTGCCTCGTAAACACGGCTCCTTGATTGCTCCATTTTGCAGTATCATTAATATTAATTTTTTCAAATCGCTCCAACAATTCTTGAATCTTATTATCTGTTGCAAGCAGCTTATCGTTATAACGGACAACCGTTACATTGTCCGTCATCCATTCTCCTAATTCTTTATGAAGAATATAAGCATTTTCCGTACCATCCAGCTTCATAATTTGATCCCATTTTGCTTGTTCTTCTGCTACTGCTTGCTCATATAAAATCGAGGATACATCTTCTGCACTTTTTTTCAATCCGCCAATATATTTTACGGCATTTGGTCCAACAACCATTCCGCCGTAAATAGCAGACAACAAGCTGTTTGCTCCTAAACGATTGGCTCCATGCTGGGAATAATCGCATTCTCCTGCCGCAAATAATCCTGGGATATTAGTCATTTGATCATAATCCACCCATAATCCGCCCATGGAATAATGCACAGCTGGAAATATTTTCATTGGCAATTTCCGGGGATCTTCTCCCATAAATTTCTCGTAAATTTCAATAATGCCGCCTAATTTAATATCAAGTTCTTTTGGATTTTTATGAGAGAGATCAAGATACACCATATTCTCGCCGTTTATACCAAGCTTTTGATCAACACATACATGGAAAATTTCCCTTGTCGCTATATCTCTTGGCACAAGGTTCCCATAGGCAGGAAACTTTTCTTCCAAAAAGTACCATGGCTTCCCATCTTTATAGGTCCAAACCCTGCCCCCTTCCCCACGGGCTGATTCACTCATTAAACGCAGCTTATCATCTCCCGGAATAGCCGTTGGATGAATTTGAATAAACTCTCCATTTGCATAATAGGCTCCTTGTTGATACACAATGGAAGCAGCAGACCCTGTATTAATAACCGAATTGGTCGATTTTCCAAAAATAATGCCAGGTCCTCCTGTTGCCATCACTACTGCATCCGATGGGAATGCTTTAATTTCCATTGTTTTCAGGTTTTGTGCTTTAATCCCTCTGCATATCCCTTCATCATCCAAAACAACACCTAAAAATTCCCATCCTTCATATTTAACAACAAGTCCATCTACTTCAAATCTTCGTACTTGTTCATCTAATGCATATAATAATTGTTGTCCTGTCGTAGCTCCAGCAAATGCTGTCCGGTGATATTGTGTACCTCCAAAACGGCGAAAATCCAGTAATCCTTCTGGTGTTCTATTAAACATTACACCCATACGATCCAATAAATGAATAATACCAGGCGCTGCCTCTGCCATTGCCTTAACAGGTGGTTGATTTGCTAAAAAATCACCGCCATATACCGTGTCATCAAAATGCTCCCACGGCGAATCGCCTTCCCCTTTTGTATTTACCGCACCATTTATGCCTCCTTGTGCGCAAACAGAGTGGGACCTTTTCACTGGCACAAGGGAAAAAAGTTCTACAGCCGTACCTGTTTCAGCGACTTTGATCGCTGCCATTAATCCAGCCAAACCGCCGCCTACTATAATAACTTTGCTCTTTTTCATTCTAAATCACTCCCTATCTAGTACACTGCTAAACTACTTTTAAATAAATGCGAACAATGCCCGAACACCTATAATCGACAATGCAACAAATATTCCGATTGTAATATATGTAGAAATTAATTGAGAACGTGGTGAAACCGTAATACCCCAGCTTACACAAAATGACCATAAACCATTGGAAAAATGAAAAATAGTCGATAGCACACCAACTAGATAAAAGGCAAACATCCAAGGGTTTGCTAAATTCTCCTGCATCATCTCATAATTCACTTCTTGTCCCATTGCTGCTGCGACTCTTGTTTCCCAAATATGCCAAACTATAAAAATCAAGGTAACAACACCTGTTATTCGTTGTAAGTAAAACATCCAATTACGGAAATAACCATAATTTTTTGTATTATTTTTAGCTGTAAAAGCGATATAAATTCCATAAAAAGCATGATAAATAATAGGTAGAAAAATCACAAAAATCTCTAAAAAATAACGAAATGGCAGATGTTCCATAAAGCCTGCTGCCTTATTAAAAGACGCTGCTCCCTTTGTCGCAAAATGATTAACGACTAAATGTTGAATAAGAAAGACTCCAACTGGAATTACACCAAGCAATGAATGAATTCTTCTATAAATAAATTCACGATTTGTTGTCATTTAATTCCCCCCTAATTAGAAAAGCGCTTACGCTAGACACCAGTCCAACCTCAATGATCTTCTCCATTTGCTTTCTTAACTTTTAATAAAAAAAAAAACTTCTGTCCTTAAAATTAGCTATCCAATGGTTTTGAGAAAAGTTACCACTTTGAAAATAAAGCGATTACAATAAGAAAAGCGCAAGCGCCTTGTTCAGCCCCGAAGAAAAATGTTCTCTTGACTCAAAAAGTGTTCTTTACTTTTAGAGGCAAGAGGTTATCTTTCACAGGGGCTAGGCGCTGGAGCTAGACAGCCATCAGACTTCAAAACCTTATACTTCCTTACCTCGTGACAAAAATTCTTACAATTATGTGACAACTTAATTGTACTCTCAAAAAAAAACAAGGTCAAGAAAACGGATACATTATCACCACATCTTTTTTTCAAGCCCATTTAAACCTCTCTATAAGATGTATATGAAATACTCCGAAAAAAAATTTCTAATTTATTTTTATGAAAAGGCTACCCTAAAAAAAGGAATTGGCTCTCTCCATTAGTCCGCAGCCCGCATACACGAAGACTCACTCCCCGAGAAAACAAGACGAACTTATTGAGAGTGTACAAAACCCTTTTTCAGAGTAGACACCCTTACTAATAAAAATTCGCACCTTGGCCCATGAAAAGAAGCAGGTTTCTTAAATTTATAAACAGGGAGCTGTCAGAATACACGAAGACTCCTATGGGATTTGCGGGACAGACGAGATCCCGTAGGAGTTACTCCGAGGAGGCTCGTCGCCCGCCCCATGGAAAGCGAAGTGTATTTTGACTGCGGACTTATTGAGAGTGTATGGAACTTTTTTCAGAGTAAACACCCTTGCTAATAAAGATTCGCACCTTGGCCCATGAAAAGAATCATCTTTCTATTTTTTTTATGAACTAAGTTTGAAGCAGAGAGCAGGTGGAATACACGAAGACTCCCGTGGGAATGCGAGAAAGGCGAGACCCCGCAGCGCATGAGCGAGGAGGCTCGACGCTCGCCCACAGGAAAGCGAAGTGTATTCCACCTGCGGACTTATTGAGAGTGTACGAAACCTTTTTTTCAGAGTGCATTTATAAAGTTCCCCCTTTAAAAAGTCGCTTATTTGCATTATCATAATCATAAATACAAACTCCCTATTTTTATTATGTTTTTTTCAAGGATTTACAGTATACTATTAAAGTGCGTGTTCAAAAAAGAGGATAAAAAGGACCAAGAAGTTCGAGGCGGTTTGCTCCCGAGCATCGGAGCGTATGGTGTTAATACGTGAGAAGCGGAAAAGCAAACCAACGAAGAAATTCGACGTGTCATTTTTACCGGACTTTTTAAACAACCTATTAAAGCAATATATATTTTTTTAATTTCTGTTAATTCCCTTTATCTTATAATTTTTAGAAATATATATAATAGAATAATAGAAAGAGGAGAGACTATTGAGTGATTTAACATCTGTAGAAGGAAAATCAAGAGTGGATGGAGAACCTCTTACAGTTCCTGCTTATGGCTATGAATTAATTCGGGAAATACTAATACCAGATTTATTAGGAAGAGATACTCCTGAATTGCTGTACTGGGCTGGGAAAAGAATGGCAAGAATGTTTCCACTTGAAAATATAGAAGAAGCTAGACTCTTTTTTGAAAAAGCTGGTTGGGGGACACTGGAAGTTAGCAAGCAGTCAAAGCATGAGATGGAGTATACCCTAACAAGCCCCCTAATTGAAAAAAGATTAAAAGAAAAAGGAAAATGTACTTTTCAGCTAGAAGCAGGTTATTTAGCACAACAGCATGAGCATCTAAAAAAGGTAATGGCAGAAGCATTTGAAGATCCAAAAAGACGCGGAAAAAAAATAACGATTACCGTTCGTTGGGACAGCAAAGACCCTATTTAATACGAAAAAAGAAGAGGCTGAGTCATAACTAAATAGATAATAGGTAAAGACGAACATTCTCTAATTTAGCACGTAAAT
>JBDNRM010000093.1:0-15457 GCA_047718615.1 Bacillus sp. (in: firmicutes)
TAGAAAAAATTTTCATGCCGGGGTGTGAGTGTGAAATCATGTGTGTTTCTTATTCTATGTATTGAGATGCTAGGATGTTTAATAAGTCTTCCATTTCATGTGTTTTGCCTCTTTCCATTAAACTATCCACTGCATCCTTTGCATTTCCACCATTAAACAGCACATTATATAATGCTGTCGTAATTGGCATTTCAACATCATATTTTTGTGCGAGCTGATATCCGGCCTTTGTTGTTCGTATTCCTTCCACAACCATTCCCATATTTTCCAATACTTCTTCAAGAGGACAACCTTTTCCTAAAAGATTGCCTGCTCTCCAGTTTCGTGAATGAGCACTTGTACAAGTAACGATCAAATCGCCAATTCCTGTTAGTCCTGCAAACGTTAATGGGTTAGCACCCATCTTCGTTCCAAGTCTTGCCATTTCAGCTAATCCTCTAGTAATTAAGGCTGCTTTGGCATTGTCTCCGTACCCTAAACCATCGGTAATTCCAGCACAAACAGCGATTATATTTTTTAACGCTCCACCTATTTCCACACCAATAAGATCAGGATTTGTATACACCCTAAAATTAGAATTGATGAATAAATCTTGGACTTTTCCTGCTTCCTCCATATTTTTTGAAGAAACAGTAACCGTAGTAGGATGACGCAGGCTAACTTCTTCTGCGTGACTTGGTCCAGAAAGCACAACAATGCTTTTTATCAGGTCAGAAGGTATTTCCTCTTCCATAATTTCTGAAATTCTAAGCAATGTCTCTGGTTCAATGCCTTTGCTGACATGAATAAATGTTTTTGGCGTATTCACAAAAGGAAGTATTTGTTTTATTACTTCTCGCATTGCTTTTGTTGGGACCGATAGCACAATATAAGAAACATCTTGTAAAGCCTCTTCCATAGAAGTGAAACCATTCACTTCATTTGGAAGAATAATATTAGGCAAATATTTTTTATTTTCATGATGCTGATTTATTTCATCAATTGTTTGCTGATTTTTTCCCCATATATGGACAATATGCCCATTATCTGCAAGTACTAAGGAGAGGGCTGTACCCCAGCTCCCAGCACCAATCATGGCAATTTTATTTTTACTATCAGCCATTTTAACACCTCTTTTATTTTCGTTCTCTAGCAAAGATTTTAATTGGTGTTCCTTCAAAACCAAAGGCATCTCTTATTCGATTTTCTAAGAAACGTTCGTAAGAGAAGTGAAGCAATTCTGGATCATTTACAAAAACAACAAATGTCGGCGGACCAACAGCAACTTGTGTAGCATAGTAAATTCTTAATCGTTTTCCTTTGTCCGTTGGTGTCGGGTTCATAGCAATTGCATCCATAATCACATCATTTAATACACTTGTTTCTATTCGTCTCGTGTGATTATCACTTGCGATATTAATCATCGGTATAAGTGTATGAATACGTTTTTTTGTTTTTGCAGATAAGAATACAATCGGTGCATAATCTAAAAATAAGAAATGCTCACGAATATTCTGTTCAAATGCTTTCATCGTTTTTTCATCTTTTTCCACAGCATCCCATTTGTTTACAACAATAATAATAGCTCGTCCTGCTTCATGAGCATAACCTGCAATCTTTTTATCTTGTTCAATAATGCCTTCTTCTCCATCGATAACTACTAAAACAACGTCCGATCTTTCAATAGCTCTTAAAGCACGAAGCACACTATATTTTTCAGTGCTTTCATATACTTTTCCTTTTTTTCTCATACCAGCAGTATCAATAATGACATACGGGTCTCCATTTACAGTAACTTCCGAGTCAATCGCATCTCTTGTTGTTCCAGCAATATTGCTTACAATTACACGATCCTCTCCAAGTATAGCATTTACTAAGGAAGATTTACCAACATTTGGTCTACCAATTAAAGAAAACTTGATAACATCATCGCCGTATTCCTTTGTATCTCTTTTCGGGAAATTTTTGGCTGCTTCATCCAATAAATCACCTAATCCTAATCCATGAGAACCTGATATTGGGAATGGCTCACCAAATCCTAATGCATAGAAATCATAAATTTGTTCTCTCATTTCCGGATTATCAATTTTGTTTACCGCAAGCACAACAGGTTTTTTTGCTCGATATAATATTTTCGCTACTTCTTCATCTGCGGAGGTTACGCCTTCTCTACCATTTGTTAAAAAGATAATAACATCTGCTTCATCGATTGCAATTTCTGCTTGTAATCTGATTTGTTCCAAAAATGGTTCGTCCCCTATATCGATTCCGCCTGTATCAATTAAATTAAAATCATGATTTAGCCATTCTGCTGAACTATATATCCGATCTCTTGTTACTCCTGGAATATCTTCTACTATGGAAATACGCTCTCCCACAATTCTATTAAAAATAGTGGACTTGCCGACATTCGGCCTTCCAACTATTGCAATTACTGGTTTTGCCATCTGTTTCAACCCTTTCTTTTACACTATCATTCGCTAGTATATTCTCTTATCTAAAGTAGAATTTATTTACTATCCATTCTCCTTCATTACAGACAGTATGCCGCATCAATGGAATTTCCCTTTTATCAAACATTTAAAGGCGTCCCCCAACGGACCATCTCCCTCTTTCTTTTTAGAAAGTTGGATTTAACCGATGATGCTAGGACACCCTCTAACTTATTTATTTTATCAAAGTGCTATATGACTAGCAAGATTAAAATATAATAAGCGAATTTAACTAGTTATAAAACAAGAAACTCTAGGGAGAATACTGCCGATAATCCGTACTTAACATAATGTTCTCAGCATTGTATCAATTACGACACCAGAAATGATTGGGTATGTAAAGGTATTCATGAAAGTTTTTGCTTCTCCTTTTCCATAATGTAAACATGCTGTTCCCATTTTGAAAGAAATCCTTTTACAACGTATATAGTTGTCATTACGGTTATGCTTATAAGCAGACAATCAAAATAGTGTAAATCACCAATTATGTAAGTAAACTCGTACTTTTTCAAGATCAAGCCATACATTATTTCTCCATTGATACTTCCAAACATAATCAGCATTATTTGCTGAAGAGGGTTACTGTATAATAGTCTCGCAATAATCATCAAAACGATAGCAAGCATCCACTTTTGATCAAAAAGGATCCATACAGGATCAAGAATTGCTAATAAATGAAAGGTACAATAAGCAAGCATAGTAAAAAAAACGGAAGCAGAAAAATAAATCAGTGACCCTTTTCTTAAAAATGCGGTGTAAACAAATGCAGAAGCTAACATGATTACTAGCAGCCAAGAAACAGTAAAGCCTAAAAAGGTTAATTGATATGGTGATGTAATAATGGCTAATAATAAACTAATAGAATAAACACAACGATATTTATTTTCTTTTTTCATAAAAAATGTGGTAACAATCCATAGCATCCATGTGAACCAATAAAATAATGCTCCATCCATCTTTTCACTCTCCTACTTTTCATTATGGCTTTTCCTAACTTTCTTTAAACGGGAAATGAATAATCTTCTGCATTTTTCTCATGATAAGAGCAGGAGGTGTAGAAATGAGTAAAGACAGACAAGAGAAAAAATTAAAAAAGAGTAAACGTGTAGAATCTGATCGTGATCAGGCATTACATTTTTCTGGTGCAACTGAGATGCAAAGTCCTGAGGAAGCTAGAAGATTAAATAACAATAAATAAAACTTGGTTGCTGTTTTTATGGCTACTATGAAAAAGGTTTGCTCTCTCAATAAGTCCGCAGCCGGAATTTACTTCGCTTTCCGCGGGGCGGGCGCCGAGCCTCCTCGGAGTAAACTCCTGTGGGCTCTCGCCTGTCCCGCTAATCCCGAAGGAGTCTTCGTGTATTCCGGCTGCTCCCTGATTAAAGCTTAGTTCATAAAACTAAGTAGATTGCTGCTTTGTTTTGTGTGCCATGGTGCGAATTTTTATTAGCATGGATGCCTCCCCTGGAAAAAGGGTTCCGTGGGTGGAATGTACTTTGCTTTCCTGATTAAACAAAAAAAGAGAGCAGCGATCATTTTATCGCTTGCTCTCTTTTTTTAATATTGATTATTTTCTTAGTTTCTTCAGCTGATCGCCAATCATATCTCCTAGTTGGAAACCTTTTGATTCTTCTGGCAGCTCATAGTTATCTTCTTCATTGTGTTCCTTTTCTGTCAGCTCTTTAATGCTTAATGATAGACGTTGATCTTGTTCATTTACATCTAACACTTTCACTTGAACTTCTTGCCCTTCTTTTAGCACTTCATGTGGTGTGCCAATGTGTTTGTGGGCAATTTGGGAAATATGGACAAGGCCTTCTACACCTGGAAGGACTTCAATAAATGCACCATATGACACGATTCTTTTTACGGTGCCATCAAGAATACTACCTACCCCAGCTTTATCTGCAATATTCGCCCATGGTCCTGGCAAAGTGTCCTTAATCGATAAGGAAATGCGATCGTTATCCCGATCAACACTTAACACCTTAACATTTACTTCTTGTCCTTCCTCCACAACATCAGCAGGGTTCGATATATGTTCATGAGATAATTGCGAAATATGAACTAATCCGTCGATTCCACCTAAATCTACAAACGCGCCAAAATTTGTAATTCTTTGCACAACGCCTGATACTGTTTGACCAACTTCAATTGAATCTAACAGATTTTGCTTTTGTTTACTTTTTTCATCTTCCACAACTGCTCGGTGGGATAGAATTAAACGGTTTTTATCTTTTTCCAACTCCACAATTTTAAAAGCAATTGTTTTGCCTTGATAATCAGAAAAATCTTCCACATAATGTGCTTCTACTAAAGATGCTGGAACAAAACCGCGTACACCAAGATCAACTACTAAGCCGCCTTTTACTACATCTTTTACTTCGGCTTCAAATACTTCTCCTGACTGAAACTTTTCCTCTAAACTGTCCCAAGCCTTCTCAGCATCCACTTTTCGTTTTGATAAAACTAGTGCCTCTTCTTCCACTTTCGTAACTTGAAGCTCCAATTCATCACCTTCTGAAACTACATCGCTCGCTTTTTCAATATGCAAACTGGAAAGCTCGCTGATTGGAATTAATCCATCCAATTTACTATTGCGAATTGCAACAATTACTTGTTTTTCTTCTACTTTTGTAACTTGTCCAATTACGTTATCCCCAACTTCAAAATTATTTACCACAATATCATTTAACTCTTCAGACATATGTACTCCTCCTTAAGCTTCACTATATAAACTAATCTGCTTTAAACATATTAGCCAGGCTATCGGCAAATGCCTGTTTTTCACCGTTATACTTCCTTATTGGACACTTAACAATAAAGAATCTTTCTCAGTTTAGAACATTCATTGCCAAATAGCTTGAAAGATTGCAGGTTTATACTTTATCTACAATCTTACTAATCTGTTTAATTCAGATTAGTAAGATTTCAAATTATTAGAATACTGCAAAATTTATTCCTTTTATTTAACTTCTTATAAATAACGGCTTTTGTCAAGTAGAAAACTTCAAAGGAATAGTTATTAAAAGCCGTTTGCCAAAAAGTCTAAACAGCTAATCGTTATTCTATTCCTATGAAAGTATTCCTTTTTAATTAATGAGCAATTTTCTCAACAGTTAGTTCCATTATTCGATTAACAACATCCATAATAGTAAGAGAAGTTGTATCTATTTCCGTTGCATCCGCAGCTTTTCTTAATGGTGCAACTTTCCGTTCTGAGTCTAATTTATCTCTTGTAGCTATTTCTTGTTTTAACAATTCTAAATCAGAAGGAAATCCTTTGTTAACATTTTCTGTATGGCGACGCATTGCCCGCTCGTCTACGGATGCTAATAAAAATACTTTTACTTCCGCAGATGGAATCACATGTGTTCCAATGTCTCTACCATCCATTACCACTCCGCCGGTAGTTGCAAACATCTGCTGACGCCGAACCATTTCTTCTCGAACGAGCTTATGTTTAGCTACTATAGAAACAGTATTTGTTACAGGACTTGTCCTAATTTCTTCTGTTACGTTATTATTATCTAAAAAGATTAATTGCCCCTTTTCACCTGGAAAAAGTTCAATCAACGTATTATCAAGCATTTTGATCAATGCTTGTTCATCTTCAAGGTTCAGTTCATTCTTTAACGCTTTGAATGTTAGTGCACGATACATAGCACCCGTGTCAATATAAATATAGCCTAGCTTTTCTGCAACAATCTTTGCAACTGTACTTTTACCTGCCGCAGCTGGTCCATCTATTGCAATACTAATTTTTTTACTCATAAATCCTCCTGAACTATTGGTTTTAATAGAAAGGCATTGACGCTTTTGATCAGATTTTAAGCTAGATAACCGTTTACCCTCGAATATTTTATTCTTTTAGGGGCTATTTGTATAGATTATTGTTATCTAACCCACAGTCAGAATATAGGCTTTCTTACCTTTAAACCCAAACTTTTGGAAAACATCCTTCTTTTAAACCAATGAACAATTAATAAATGCTTAGAATTAGAAAATGTATTCCTTCAAACTTTATTTTAACATATTTTTATGCCTAATTTCGACGAAATAATCTTACGAAGAAGAACCATCTTCTCCTTCTTTAGATTATTAGGATAAACGATTAATAGAACGGCGAATAAGACGAAACAAACAGCTTTAAAAGTTGTTTCTCGCCGGAAATGATAAGCTGTACAAGACGTGGACAAATAGTATCAGTTATCAATAGTATATGCTTATTTCTGTTGAATCGTTTCTAATATTTTTGAAAAATTTGATTTAGAAACTCCTTCATATTGTGCTAACTCATATAGCTGGGGAAAAAGATCCCATGTATGTATTAGCTGGCTTATTCCCAAAAATACCAACTGGATGACAATTAATTTTACTAACAGCCTTTCAAACGTTTTCATTAGACCCACTCCAATAATTAATTGCTTATACATCGCATTTCCTTTTTTCAGCTGCAGCACAAAATTCTTTTCAGTCCGTTTGTCTTTTAACGAACGCTTTCCTTTTGCAAATAGCCATTTCTCTTACTTCGTTCTTCCTATTATCGGAGTAATTTCGGTCCTTTATTCAATTTTCCAATCCTTTTTTCTTAAGGGATAATTGTACATCATAACAAAAACGCAAAATAAATTGTCGATCACTTGGCGACATATTAAAAAACTGCAGCGATACTTTGTTATGTGTTTCAGTATGATCAAATATTCTAATAACACTGCCTTTTAATCTAGGATAATAGTACTCTCCATTTTGCAGATGCAAAACTAAATAAACTTCTACCTCATAACCTTCTTGTAAAGTAGATGTTTTTGAAACAATGACTGCTGTTCCACCTGCACTGATATCCGTTGTTATCGTGGTAAATGGCAAAAAATCATTGTTTACTGGATGAATGGCAATATCTAAATTCGCATCTACACGAACATACTGTCTTCTCTGTATTTTAATCATTTGCTCTTTTGGAGGTAAATGTAGTTTAAGCATAGGAATATTCTCTTTTTTTCTTCCTAATATTTCAGTTTGAAACATAAAGACTGATCCTTCATTTGTCACAAAATTAACTCTTAATTGCGTTCCATTTAATAAAAAAACTGTTTTGTTTGTTGCTAAATGAATAGGATAATCTATATATATTTCTTTCTCTCCGATTTCTACAAGGCGGCATTTATATTGCTCTGCGCTATCTGTATCAACAGGCTCGAGGATTAATGTATCTCCTATATTTATCACCGTGTAACCACTCTTTCTTTTCATTCAAAATAGAACATGCAAAATCACTGATATATTCCATTTTTTTCTTTTATTATGGCATGGAACTTTCCTTTTAAGCAATAGTACAGAGTAAATAATCCTATTTTCTTTCAATAGAAAAACAAAAAGAAAAGCGCCGGAGCTAGATAGCCTTCAAACTTTCGTAAACTTATGCTTTCTTATCTTTCAAAAAAGAAAGCTATCAGCATGTGTATCCTTTTTCATAAATCTTCGTTATATCGAGATTTATGAGAAGTTCGATTACATGTGCTGATAGCTTTTTTATAACATCTTTCGCCTCTGTCTAAATATGCTGATACTTACTTATACCACTTCTTCATATACTGGTTCAGCATTTTTAAGCTTCTCCACTTTCTCCTCTATACCATTTTTAGCGTTAATATATATTCTGTATGTGTCTTCTCCTAATGTTCCAATAAACTCATAACAAAGGACTTCTTCATTAATATCATTAATAATAATGGCAAGCCCGTCATCCATAATTTTTACTTGCTTATTAATTTTTTTCTGTGCATCTCCTTTGGAAATCGTAGGATCAGCAATTTCTCTTTGTTTATGGGCCTGCAAATAATCCTCAGCAGCAAAGCCAACAATATTTCCATTATCAAGGGCAACTTTTATTTTAATGCTGTCTGGATATATTTTTACTCCATCGACTTCTGTTACAAATGAAAATACACCGATATTATCATATTGCATACTTTCAAACAGAGCGAGATCTTTAAAATTATTGTCTTTCAAAAATTTCACCGCATTATTTCCTGCTTCATTTAAGCTTATCTTTTGTTTGTTCACGTCTCTTGAAAGAATATACCAGATTGGATATCCTCCTTTTTTCGTAATATCCATACTCGCTTCTAATTTTGAATCTTTTTCCAATAATGTTACACTATAAAACCCATAGTTAGACCCTTTTCCATTTGCGGTTATTTTCTGTTCAATATCCCCTTTAAAACCTGCATATTTTTTCGCTATTTTAATTGCTTCTTCTTTAGAGATGGTAGAGCCTTCTAAATTTTTAAAGTTCTCATCCTTTTTCTCCATGTTCACATATGTGGGACCAAAAGAAGATTCTTCATAACCTTCTACTTTTTGTTCAACTGTTTTTAAACCATCTACAATCGTATTGTCTTTTGCTTCATTTCCAGTAGCAATCGCCATTTCAACGTCCATCCAACGTAAATTGTTTTTAAGGACGACATGTTGAACATTTCGCAATTCATTCTGAATTTCTCCTGCCTGCCCATATAATTTTTTTAATGAGCTATATTCTTTATCCGATAATGGTTCTTTGTTTAAATCTCTTACTGCCGTTCGATAGCTGAAGTCTCCAATATTCGCCAAAAATTCTTCCGTTTTATTAAATGGTAATAATGTCAGCGGCAATTGCCCTACATCACTATGCGCTTCAGATGTTATTCTCCAAACATCTGCTAAAGCCGGCGATAAAGACTCTTGAGAATTCATTGCTAAAGTAGTTCCTATTTGGTCATGCAATAAATCAACTTGATACGTTAAATCATGAAAAGCTCTTTGATAATTATTTTCTGCATTCATTAGAATCGCATTTTTTTCTTTATGTTCTTGGTAGCCCCAGAATCCGACTCCTGCAACTCCTATCACTAGTACTGCTATTAATATTCCTCTTAGCAATTTTCTCACCTCTTTATTTACAGAAAATATGTTTTCCTATTTGTTTAATTTGTGGTCTTGTCCAAATCCATGCACTTGTTGCTGTATCCGGATTAAAGTAATACAAAGCATTGCCTGTAGGATCCCATCCATTGATTGCATCCAATACCGCTTCTTTCGCTTTTTCATTTGGTGTTAGCCAAATTTGCCCATCAGCCACTGCTGTAAAAGCACCAGGTTCAAAAATTACCCCTGAAGCTGTATTTGGAAAAGAAGCACTATTAACTCGGTTTAAAATTACTGCTGCAACGGCAACTTGACCTGTATAAGGTTCTCCACGCGCTTCCCCATATACTGCATTTGCCATTAATTGAATATCATTTTGTGAAAATCCATTTGGAACATTTGCAGCAGTCGGTTTATTTTGAGTAGCAGACTGTCCTGAGTTTGCCGTATTATTGCTGGTTGATTTTTTAGCATTATCCCCACTGCTACTGCCTTGAGAACCTCCACCTTTTGCACTATCATTCGCTGGTTTTTTTGAAGCTGAAGGAGATTTTTGTTTATTAACATCCACTCCTCCATAATGACTAAATTTAGTTCCTTTATTAATTTGTTCTTTGACAAAATTTTCATTATATTTCGATGCATCAGCAAGCTTTAATTTTGTTTTCCAGCCTGCCATTCCATCAATTGGTAATCCAAATTCATATTGAAAGTTTCTTAACGCCCAATATGTCTGCCATCCAAAAACTCCATCAATTTTCCCATTATAAAAGCCTACATATTGTAGTCTTGCCTGTAGCTCAATGACATCATCACCAACAGCACCATGCTGTATAACTTGATTTGAAAATGCATATGCATGATGTTTTGCCTCTTGCAAAGGCGCCAATATAAGGCATAGAGAAAAAATGATTGTAATTTTTGTGAGTAATAATTTTTTTTTCACGATTGTTACCCCCAGAAGTAAATACTATTAACATTAACTCTATTTTTTGTAGCAAATGGATTTTTATACAATAAAAAAACAGAATGAGTGAGTTTCATTCTGTTTCTTTCATTATCGTATTCCATTTACTATGCCCCAACAGTCCAAATACCTTAATGCAACAAAGGGTTCTGCCCTTTTTTATTTCTTCATTAAAATAAACAAGAAGTTATCGGTAATTAATTCCTTTTTCTATTTTCCAGTAATTTATCTAAACGCTAATTAATATTAGCATACTTTTGATAATGCTCTTTGCTTAATTCCCTTGCCATTCTTACCTTTCGCAATCCTGTCCACCATAAAAAAAGCATAAATGGGGTAATAACTAGCAGCCAGTTTTTCTGCAGAGTTACAATATAATCATATATACCATGTAGCAAAAAAGGAATAAATAAGGAATAAAACACCCATTTCCCTCGAGGATTCGTGAACTTTCCTTTTCCTAAATAATATCCCATAATTACACCAAACAAAGCATGGCTCGAAACAGGCAATAAGGCTCTTCCCAAAGCATGCCCGACCCCATTTGCCACTAAATATAAAATATTTTCAACGGTCGCAAACCCTAAAGAAACGGAAGCACCATATATAATGCCGTCATAAGGTTCATCAAATTCCACATGCTGATAGGCAGCATAATATAAAATAAACCATTTAAAAAATTCTTCTAATAAGCTTGTTGATAACAACGAACTCCATATTCCATTTGGCAAAATCATTTCTACATCTAATACATATTGAATAAACATAATTGGAAAAACTAGTAATGCACCAGAAATAAATGCTCTAAACACAAGGGAAATAGGTTCAGAATCATATTGATCTTTTAAATAGAAATAACTTAACAGTGCTAAACCAGGAGCAATCCCAGCAGATAAAATCGCCAACATGTTCCAACCTCATTTCCCTTTTTATCCAACTTCGATTAATTGCCGCGACTTGAAATAGCCTCTGCTATTTGTCCCCCATGGAAACGGCCATTTTCTATAAAAATTTCATTTGCATTGTTTCCTGCTGCCAACACTCCAGCAATAAAAATCCCCTTTACATTTGTTTCCATCGTTTCAGGGTCATAAACTGGTCTTCCGGTTAATTCTTCTACCTCAACACCCATTCTTTTCAAAAAAGTATGATCCGGATGATACCCCGTCATTGCAAATACAAAATCATTTTTTATTTCAAATGATTTTCCATTCACTTGATAACGCAATGATTTTTCTTCAATCTCAACAACGTTTGCATTAAATTCCATTTTTATTATACCGTTGCGCACTAATGATTCAAATTCAGGAAGAATCCATGGTTTGATGCTTGTTGAATATTCCGTGCCTCTATATAACACCGTTACCCTTGCTCCTGCTTTCACAAGTTCAATAGCAGCATCTACACTTGAGTTTTTGCCACCAATTACTGCCACATCATGATTAAAATATGGATGTGCTTCCTTAAAGTAATGCATAACTTTAGGAAGGTTTTCTCCTGGCACATTCATATAGTTTGGATGATCATAATAACCTGTTGCAACTACAAGATAGGGAGTTATGTATTCTTCTTTTGTACTTTTTACGATTAATTCATCGGTTGCTGTTTTTTCGACACTTATTACTTCTTCAAATGCATGTATACGAAGCTGTTTTCTTTTTACCACTTCTCGATAATATACTAAAGCCTGATTGCGGTTTGGTTTATACTGTTCTGTTAGAAATGGCACGTCGCCAATTTCTAGTTTTTCACTTGTGCTAAAGAAAGTTTGGTGGGTAGGATACCCATGAATAGCATTTACAACATTTCCTTTTTCAATAATAACTGGGTTTAGATTCAATTTTTTTAAAGCAATTGCAGCAGCTAATCCACATGGACCTCCGCCTATAATTATAGCGTCTTCTTTTTTCATCTTTATACACTCCTAACTTCGTTCATCCATCCTTTAAAGATGAAAAACATTTGACTTTATTTTATTTTTTATTAGCTACCCTGAAAAAAGCGTTCCTTACACTCTCAATAAATCCGCAGTCAGAATACTCTTCGCTTTCCTGTGGGTTCATCTTCGAGACTCCTCGCTTCAATGCGGGATCTCTCGTTTTTCTCGCATTCCCACGGGAGTCTTCGTGCATTCTGACTGCTCGCTGCTTCAACATAAAAACGAAACAGTTTTAACAGTGCTTTATTAAGAAAAGCGCAAGCGCCTTGTTCAGCTCCGAAGAAAAATGTTCTCCTTCACAGCGGCTAGCTGCTTGCGCTAGACACTGATCTAAGTTCAAAAATCTTATACTTTCTTACCCTAAAAAAAATCTCCTAAAATTAGCATAGGAGATTTTCCGAAAATATACAATAGTAAATGACGATTTTAAATCCATCCCCTGAATCTGGAAGCTTCGGCCATTTTTCTGACACCTACCATATAAGCAGCCAACCTCATATCCACTCTTCTTGTTTGAGCAGTTTCGTAAATGTTTTGAAATGATTTGCTCATCACTTTTTCTAGTCTTTCTTCTACTTCTTCTTCTGTCCAATAAAAGCCTTGGTTATTTTGCACCCATTCAAAATAAGAAACTGTCACTCCGCCAGCTGATGCTAACACATCTGGTACCAACAGTACTCCTTTTTCGGAAAGAATTCGAGTTGCTTCCATAGTAGTTGGTCCATTTGCAGCTTCAACAACAATACTTGCTTTTATTTTATCTGCATTTTGTTCTGTTATTTGATTCTCAATAGCAGCAGGTACTAATATATCGCACTCTAATTCTAGCAATTCTTGATTAGTAATCGTTTTGTTAAATAAATTCGTCACAGTTCCAAAACTATCTCGTCTATCTAATAAATAATCAATATCCAAGCCATTTGGATCATGAAGAGCGCCATACGCATCAGAAATGCCAATTATTTTTGCTCCAGCATCATGCATAAATTTCGCTAGAAAGCTTCCAGCATTACCGAAGCCTTGTACCACAACACGAGCACCTTCAATTGAAATGCCTTTTCGTTTAGCTGCTTCTCTAATACAAATGGTTACCCCTTTGGCGGTAGCTGTTTCTCGCCCATGTGAACCCCCTAAAACGAGGGGTTTTCCAGTTATAAATCCTGGAGAATTAAATTCATCAATTCTGCTATACTCATCCATCATCCATGCCATGATCTGCGAATTTGTAAACACATCAGGTGCAGGAATATCTTTTGTTGGACCAACAATTTGGCTGATTGCACGAACATATCCACGGCTAAGTCTTTCTAATTCACGAAAGGACATATCACGAGGGTCACAGACAATTCCGCCCTTCCCGCCTCCATATGGTAGATCTACAATTCCACATTTTAAGCTCATCCAAATCGATAATGCTTTAACTTCAGTTTCAGATACTTGAGGATGAAATCTTATTCCTCCCTTTGTTGGCCCAACAGCATCATTATGCTGAGCCCGGTAGCCAGTAAATATTTTGACGCTTCCATCATCCATCCTGATCGGAATCTTAACAGTCATCATTCGAATAGGTTCTTTCAAGAGTTCATAAACTTCATCTGAATATCCCAATTTATTTAGCGCTTTGTGAATAATTGTTTGCGTTGACTTTAAAACATCATGCTGCTCTTCCGTTTGTTTTTTCTCGTTAGATTTTTTGGCTACCATTCTAAATCCTCCTAAAAAACTACAAAATAATTTTTTTATTCTATCAAATAAAGAAGAAGCAAGTCCATTGTTGTGCTATTCTTTTGTTGTATTTTACTGTAGATTTTTGTTATATAAATAAGATTTTGTTCTGTTTATTTGATCATTTTCAAAATCAGTATACACGTTTGCGTTTTTATTGCAAGAGTACTATTCAATATTTCAAGTTTCTTTTCTTTTTTACGGTTATTACTATGGATAGATGTTTATTAGTTGATAATCAACTTCACTAACAGTATATTCCAAAAACATACTCTTTGTCCGTCATCCTGCTGTAATTATTAAAAGATAAAAAATAATAGGTTTGCTATTAATTCCTATTCGTCTTGCCTTTTTTCAATAGAAAATCTTGCTTTTATTTTAACATTTTTAAATTGTTTTACCAATGAAACTTATGCTTTTTCTTCTTTTATTATGTAAATTTTCTCATCTTAGGTGTAGTCTGTGAAAAACGAAGTGTATTTAGGCTACCGTTAAAAAAAGGGTTGCTCTCTCAATGAGTTCGCAGCCTGCATACACTCCGCTTTCCTGCGGGCGAGCGTCGAGCCTCCTCGCTGCGCTGCGGGGTCTCGTCTTTCTCGCATTCCCGCGGGAGTCTTCGTGTTTGCAGGCTGCTCCCTGCTTCAAACTTAGGTCATAAAACCATATGGAATGTTGCTTATTTTTATGTACCAAGCATGGTGCAAATTTTGTTTA
The DNA here is from genome assembly GCA_047718615.1 of Bacillus sp. (in: firmicutes). GTDB lineage: Bacteria > Bacillota > Bacilli > Bacillales > Cytobacillaceae > Niallia. The sequence goes on from JBDNRM010000093.1 coordinate 14,726, forward strand.
CATGGGAAGTGGTGCTCTCAAAATGGTTCGCAGCCTGCATACACTCCGCTTTCCTGCGGGCGAGCGTCGAGCCTCCTCGTTTCACTGCGGGGTCTCGTCTTTCTCGCATTCCCGCGGGAGTCTTCGTGTTTGCAGGCTGCTCTCTGCTTCAACATAACAACAAACTCAATCGCACTCGCCTATTTTATTCTTAATGGTGCAAATTTTTGGTTACAAGGGTGTCTACTCTGAAAAAAAGGTTTGGCTCTCTCGAATAGTCTGCAGCTGATACATTTAACATCAACACAATGGATGCTTTTATTACTGTATCAATATCAGAATTCATAACGAATGCTTTTAAATCATTTATATTTAGGTTAAACTTTCTTTTTTACACAATGATACAGACTTAATCTCAACTAACAAAAAACCTAGAGAAACTGCTTCTTTTCATGTGCGATGATGAGGATCTTGACTAGCATGGTGGTCTATGTCCTTGTAATACTTAATAATCTATATAAAAACAGCCAAATAAAAAGATAAAGTTTCTTCGTTACTTATTGTCCTTCTATAAAAGCTTCAGTTTCCTTTTGCTTTCGTTTAATTTGACTCAAAATAGAGCAAATAGAAAAGGTTTTGTTAGAAGCTTTTTATAAAAAGAATAAAAAGTAAAAAGAATCAACTTTATCTTTCTAGCGTCAGCTCCGAGGAGTAAACTTTGATAAAAAAATGTGAAAGATGTTAAAGTAACTT
>JBDNRM010000094.1:0-15131 GCA_047718615.1 Bacillus sp. (in: firmicutes)
AAAAGCTACTAAAACAAGCTTTATTCCCACTACAAAACCGATGACAGCAAATAATTTAATATCACCGCCGCCCATGCCGCCTTTGCTGACAATGGCGATAACAAGCAATAAAGTAAAAGCTACTGCCGCGCCTGCTAAAGAATCCCACCATGCTGACAGCGGAATAAAAAATCTTTCTATCACCAACAATCCAGAAAAAAACAGTAGCACTTTATCTGGAATAATCATATAAACAAGATCCGAAACGGTAATAATCATAAACAATGAAATAAGTGTCCATGCAACAAAAAGCTCAGAGCTCCAGCCAAGTATAAACGGACAAACCACAAACAGCAGACCTGTTAAAAGCTCGAATATAGGATAGAAGGGGGAAATCGATGCCTTGCAGCACCTGCATTTCCCCCTTACGAGTATATAGCTTAAAACTGGTATTAATTCCATTGCCGTCAATGTATGACCGCAGCTTGTGCAATGAGACCTAGGCCTTACTATCGATTCTTTTTTCGGCACCCTAAGCCCAACTACATTGTAGAACGAACCGAGGGTGATTCCGTATAGGAAGATTAGTAGGTAGATCATTGGTTAGAACCTCACTTAAGTGTTACTTTTGATGTTGATTAATTACCAATAGTTCTATCTTCACCAGTTTTATTTTTATCATTATTTATCTGTTCAATTGTAGCATTAGTAAATGTGAGTTTTGCTTTCCCAACCGGTAACTCAGCTGCTGAAAATTTAAATGTCGTTCCATCTACTGCTACTGAATAATCACCTGTAAATTTCACATTCCCAACATAGGAACCTAATTGACCTTTAGTAATGTTAGCAGTTCCTTCTTCTGTAACACCATTTGCAGCTACATAGTTTTTAGCAGCATTCAAAATTGTAATTGCATCTGCTTTCACTGCATCTTCACGTGACTTCTGAATAATCCCAGAGATACTCGGAATCGCAATTGCCGCAATAATCCCCAAAATAACAATAACTGCTAATAACTCGATTAACGTTAACCCTTTTTCATTTTTTAATTTCTTTTGTATTAGTTGACGCATTTTTTAGTCCCCTTTGTTTTGTTTTTTTTACTTCCAACATGTACCTATTATACTAGATACATAGTTTGATTCACATCATTATTTTTCTAAAAATAAATAAAATTATTGTACATGGTTAAATATCTCAAACATTGGTACCATGATAGAAGTCACGATTGTGCCGACAATGCTTGCTAGGAAAACGATCATGATTGGCTCGATCAGCGACTTAAGCCGATCTGTTGCACTTTCCACTTCTCGTTCGTAAAAATCGGCGACTTTTGAAAGCATGGTATCGAGTGAACCAGTTTCTTCCCCTATTGCAATCATTTGTGTAACAAGGGGTGGAAATACCCAATGTGCTTTCATCGGCTCCGTTAGCGACTGCCCCTGCTCCAATGAGTTACGCGATTTTTGCAGCACTTTTGCAATAACCTCATTTTCGATAATGCTTTCCACAATCGATAATGCCTGCAGAATAGGTACAGAGCTTGTAAACAAAGAACTTAATGTTCTGGTCATTCTTGCCAGTGCTGCTTTTTGCAGAATTTTTCCGAAGATTGGCATTCTCAGCAAAAAATAGTCTAAATAATATTTTGATGCTTTATTATTGCGAATCAACACAATGCTAACAGCAAATGCAATCATCAATAAAACAATCAGCCACCAAAACTTTTGCATAAAGTCGCTTGCTCCTAATACAAATTGGGTGATTTTCGGCAGCTCTCCTCCAAAATCTTTAAACATATCAACAAATGTCGGTACGATTTTGACGAGAAGAAAAATAACAACAATAACAGCGATAATTGCAATCGCAATCGGATACGTTAGGGCAGAGATTATTTTCTGCTTCGTAAAATGCTGCTTTTCAAAATGGACGGCAAGCCGTTCAAGGGTTTCATCCATATTCCCGCTTGCTTCACCGGCTCTGATCATATTAACAAACATACTTGTAAACACTTTTCGATGCTTTGCGGCAGCTGCTGAGAGCGGATTTCCATCCCGCAAGTCCTGCTCTACAACTAACAGCGCTTTTTTTAAGCTTTTGCTTTCTGTCTGTTCGGCTAAAATAACGGTTGCTTCTACAACAGAAACCCCTGCTTTCAGCAATGTCGCAAACTGCCGTAAGTAGATAACAAAATCTTGCAGCTTCACGGCGCTTCCCAATGTTATTTCCTTTGTCAGCAGTGTTTCAGGAACTTCATTCATTTCGATGACTTTGATTCCTTTTTCCTTTAGCTGCAGCATCGCTTCTCTTTTGGATAAGGCAGAGACGATGCCTGTTTTTTTGCCTTTTCTGTCCCTGCCTTCGTATTTGTAGCGGGCCATCTCCCTATTGCTCCTTCTCTTGTAAATAAGGAAGTGCTGCTTCCTTTAAAATGGAGCCATGTTTTACTAGCTCCTTCACATTTGTCTCCAAAGTATGCATGCCTGCCGCTCTTGAAGTTTGCATAATATTAAGGATTTGATATATTTTCTCATTTCGGATGAGATTTGCAACAGCCGCATTATTGATTAATATTTCTGTCGCAGATACTCTGCCTGATTTGTCTGCTGTTGGAAACAGACGCTGAGAAACAATGCTGACCAAAACCGATGCAAGCTGAATGCGTATTTGATCCTGCTGTGAGGAAGGAAACACATCGATGATCCGGTTAATCGTCGCCGGTGCACTTGATGTATGCAGAGTGCCTAGCACTAAATGCCCTGTTTCAGCAGCAGTAATCGCCGTTTGAATTGTTTCTAAATCCCGCATTTCTCCGACTAATATAACATCTGGGTCCTGTCTTAACGATGCTCTTAATCCATTGGCAAAATTATTCGTATCAAATCCAACTTCCCGTTGGTCAATAATACAATTCCCATGCTTATGCAAATATTCAATCGGATCTTCCAATGTAATAATATGCTTTCTCATCGTTTCATTCATATAGGCAATCATGGCTGCAAGTGTCGTAGATTTCCCGCTTCCTGTTGGACCTGTAATCAGAATCAATCCTTGTGGTTTGGCACTGATTTTTTTTAAGATTTGCGGCAAATTTAATTTATCTAAACTTGGGATAGAAGTTGGTACAACACGTATTGCTAAAGCAATACACGCACGCTGCTTATACGTATTAACACGAAATCTGGAAATTCCTTTTACACTATAGGAAAAGTCCAACTCTCCCTTTTCCTCAAAGGTGCTCCACATATTGGCTGGTATCATTGCTTTTGCCATCGCTTCTGTATCTGCCGGCTTTAAACTTTCTTTCCCATACCGCTTCAACTCCCCATTTATTCGCATAACTGGTGGGACACCAACGGTTAAATGGATATCAGATGCCTTTAATTCAAAACCAACTCGTAATAAATAATCAATATTGCTAGTCATCAAACATCACTCCTAATCAGGGATGGCTACCCGGAGGACTTCTTCTGTCGTTGTAATACCTTGCTTTACTTTTAGCAATCCATCATCAATGAGAAAAATGGTTTTTGCTTTAATTGCCAGTTCCCGCAATGTAGAAAAAGATTCTCCGTTCATGATGACCTGTTTCATGTCATCATTCATAACTAAAACCTCATGAATAGCGACACGGCCTTTGTATCCAGTCATATTACAGGATGCGCATCCTTTTCCTCTGGCTACTTTTTCAATCGACAATCCTCTTTTAGCAAAAATCTCTTTTTCCCGCACACTTGCCGGATGAATCTTTCCGCAATCTCGGCAAACTTTTCTAACTAATCTTTGGGCAACGATCCCGCTGATCGATGATGCAACCAAAAATGGCTCCACTCCCATATCAAGCAGTCTTGTTACCGATCCTAATGAATCATTTGTATGTAATGTGCTTAATACTAAATGACCTGTAAGAGAGGCTCTGACTGCTACCTCAGCTGTTTCTTTATCCCGTATTTCTCCGACCATAATGACGTTTGGATCTTGTCTTAAGATAGCACGAAGTCCTGTTGCAAAGGTCATGCCAACATTCGTATTGACTTGAATTTGATTGACGCCCTCTAACTGATATTCAACAGGATCTTCTACTGTGATAATATTGACTGCTTCACTGTTTAAGCGATTGAGCGCAGCATATAATGTAGACGACTTACCAGACCCAGTTGGACCCGTTATTAACACAATGCCTGTTGGTTTTTCAATCATATCCGTAAAACGATTTAAATTAACCTTATTAAATCCCAGCTTGTTTAAATCATTCAAAGCACTTCCAAGGTCCAATATACGCATAACCACTTTTTCGCCATAAACAGTTGGCAAGGTCGAAACACGTAAATCAATCGGATGAAAGTCTACATTAATCTTAATTCTTCCATCCTGGGGAATACGATGCTCCGTTATGTCCAGGTTTGCCATAATCTTTAGTCTGGCAATTAAAACACTTTGCATATGCTTTGGCAATACTCGTTCTGTCCGTAAAACACCATCTACACGATAACGAATAACAACTTTTGTCTCCTGTGGATCAATATGAATATCACTTGCTTTAAGGGTTGCAGCATTTTGCAGAATTTGATTGACAAGCCGAACAATCGGTGAATCTTGTTCTGCTAATGAATCATCCTTTGTATCCGTTACGGAACCATTTTCCAGCAATAATTCTTCAAAACCTTCATCCATGTCATAATATTTATTAATGGCTCGTAAAATATCATCTTTTGTTGCAATGGCCGTTTCGATTTGAAACCCAGTAGCAAGGCGTAAATCATCAATAGTATAGAAGTCCATCGGATCTGCCATTGCGACAAACAGCTTATCGCCATCTTTTTTTAATGGGATAATCAACTGCCTTTTCGCCATATCTTTTGAGACAATATGGAATAATTTAGGATCAAATGGATATCGATATAAACTGACATGCGGAATTCCTAGCTGAAATTCCAATACTTCAATAAGCTGCTGCTCTGTAATAAACCCTTTTTGCAGCAAACTGTCGCCAAGTCGTTGATCAGGATGTTTTTCGTTAAGTGCGAGCTGAAGCTGTTCTTCCGTAAGCAGTCCCGCTTCTACTAATAAATCTCCTAATCTTTTTCGCGTATATTTCATCGTCATTCTCCTACGTATCGCAATTATTTTTCCCCTTCTGGCAATTGGTTAGCTTGATCTTCTTGTGTATCTGTTTGGTTGTCTTTGTTATTTGTTTGATTATCTTGTGTATTGGTTTGATCTTCTTTGTTTTGATTCTTATCTGTATCCGTAGATTCCGAACTGTTTTTATCTCCTGCTGCCGTTCCGTCTGAATCGTTATTGTCTTTATTTTCTGTGGAACTAGAATCATTTCCATTTGAATTTGCCGAGTTGTCATTTGTTTGCGAATTACCATTTGATGTGGTAATTCTCTCTTTTTCTAACAAACTATAAACTAGTACTCCTTTAACAGGCGCATAAAAGTCTTCACTAACAAATTCTTTTTTTACAGACTCTCCTTTATTATCCAATATATTTCGATACACCTTCACCAATTGACCATCTTTTCCTTCTGAAGCAATTTTATATTGGCCAAACGAAAGCTTTGGATCAAATTGAATAACCGTTTTCGGTTTAAAGCTTTCTTTCCCTGAAAGAAGCACTTTGTACTGATAAAGGAAAGGTTCACCTGTTAAGGATACATATAGTTTTTGATCAACCATTTTAAAATGGAGGATAAAGGATTCATCATTCGGATTACTGAATGCGTAATCCATTCCTTTGTCTTTATTCACCCTCGCTTCGTATCCTAATGTTGCATACTTTGGCAGCTCACTGCTTAAATATCTTTCTACAATTGGAAAATTAGTAGAAAGAATCATACTATGCATGGCCGTTGCAACCATACTCAACGTCTCATCACTGTATAAATTTCCTCCACTATCCTCCATTGTCTTCAATAAGGAAAAAGACGATTGTGGAGCAACAGTAAAGGAAGGGAATGTTTTTACCCATTTTTCGATATTTGTTTGATTATCTTCCACCGATAAAACGGTTTCTGAGAGCATTTGCTCTTCTTGTTTTTTGCTTATTCGATAGTCATTCACATCCAGTAAAATATTACCTGTTTGCAGGTTTGCTGCGATTGCTAGTAAACTATCATTTAATTTATTTAAATAGAAGGCATCTTCCTCAACGATTTCAGAGGAGATTGACATCAAAAATGATTTCCATTTCTCTTCATCAATGGAAACGAGTACTTGATTGTTTATCCCCTGCTTCATCTGAGCAACAGAATCCTGCAAGCGAAAATCAAACAGTTTTGTGTCGACTACTTTTGTTTTTTCTTTATATTTAATCGTAATGACTGTCCCTTTTTCCCAATCTGCTTGTTTAGACACTACTGCTTTTCCTACTTCTTCATCATTCATTCCAGCTGCATGGATGGAAGCTATTTGTGTATTTGGCTCATAGCCATCTGTTTGATGAAAAAAATGCTGAAACGCTTTAGCACCAAACTGAGAAAAAGAAAAAATAAACGAAGTAGTAAGCAGGAGTGCTAAAAACAGCTTTGTGCCTTGAACGTTTTTCATGTAGTGTTTACTCCTTTATATTAGGCTTCTACACTCATAGATAACTCAATCACTACATTAAGACCGTTGCTCTGCGCTTTTTGAATATCCTCTGCTGTTAAAATCGTTCCTTCTGCAAATAATTGTTCTCCATCATTTGTGTAGATATCTTTTACTACTTTTTTACCTGTCAGCAGCTCCAATTGTTTTTCTTTTAATGATTGAAGGCGCTCTTCTTCTTCCTTTGCTGTTTCCAGCTCAGCTGTATCATCAGTCCATACAAGTTCAGCCGTTTCCACTTCTGCTTCCTTTTCAAAAAGTGAAGGTTGCAAATTATTTGCTGCTTCTTCTTTTACAATAATAATGTCTTTTCCATAAGTTATTACATACTCCGCTAAAATAATGCTTTCTTGTTCTTTGATTTCTGTACCGAGTCCGATAATATCCCCGTTTTCATCATTTACATAATATTCGACTACTTTACCAAGAAGCTCTCCTTTTCTTGTCATCACATTTGTACCAGCAATCGTAATTTTTTTATTGACTAATTCTTGTGCAATTGGGATTTCATTTAAATCAATAATAGAATTGGCACTTTCAACGGTAACAGCGTATTCCCCAACACCAATAACTTTTTTAAATGGAATTGCCTGAATGCTTTCCTGCCATTCTTCCTGCTCTAATGTTAAAAAATCAACCGATCCCTTTTCCGGATTAATAATAAGAGATTTTACATTTCCTTCTTGTTTTCCATCTAAAATGCTAATTATTGGCAATCCTTTGATTTGTGAACTATTTTTCATTTTACTATCTCACCTATGCTTTCTTATTTAATTGTGTAAATAACTTTGTTCCATAAATAATAGCTGTTCCATTAAAATCGGCTCTGAATGGAATTTGTCTTTCAACATATCTAGCAAGTTTGCTAATTTTTCTTTTTCCTTATAATGCACATACTGTTCAATCAAAAGGCTCGCAAAAGCAAAATATGCTTGTAATCCTATCGTTTCATTTAAACAATAGAATACCGCTGTTTCATACTCTTCTTTTGACACCATTTTTTTCATAATGGTTAACTGCATCATTGTATTATCAATAACTTTATTTGATAATTCATTTACAACTGGTTTCTCCTCTTCCTTTAGCGAAGGAGATTCATTCCCTTCCACTTCATAGGAATTGTCAAAAGGTATATCTATATCCTGTTCCTCAGATTCTTTTTCCTCAAACTGGTTATTGATCTCTTCTAATTTTTCATCATAGAAATCAATTTTTTCTTCTGACTTGCTGTTCTCAGCATCAAATTCAACTATATCCAGTTCAAGCTCTTCGGTAGAAGTATTCTCTGTTTCTATAATTTCCATTTGCTCTTCAACTAACAGCTCTTCCTGCAAATCATGGATTTCCTCTATCAAATCTTCCACGCTAAGAAGGTTAGATTCTTCCTCTTCTTGTTGTATGGATGGACTCTTTTCCATTATGTTAGGTCGTTCTATTTCCTCTAATAAAGACTCATCCACTTCAAAAGGAAGAGCTGATTCTTCCTGTTCGGAAGGATGATTATTTGTATTCGATTTTCCACCCTGTTCCTGACTAGCAGCAGCGGCATTCCAAGAATCGCCTTGCTCCATCATGCTTTCTATTTCTTCCATGTAGTTTAAAGCTGTTTCCTCATTTTTCTCTGTCACAGGTTCTTTTTCATGCAATTCAGAGCCTTCAGTATCTAAGAGCCAATATCCCTCTTCTTCCTCTGCTTCTACAACTATCTTTTCAGAAAGATCCTCTTCAATAGATTCAAGCTTGATTGTCTCATTTATTGCAATTTCTGATTCATGGGACATATCTGCTTCCTCTATATAATCTTCTTGTAATAAAACAGAATTTTCTTCATTTGGTTTATTGCTTTTCCCATCATCTTTTTTTTCTTGTGCAAATGAAAACTCTTCCTGTATATCGCCCATCTCTTCCTCTTCTTGATTGGAGATAAATAATAAATTCGGCGATTTTTTCATAAGAAAATATGTAATAATGATGACGCACAAAAGCATAAGTAATATTGATTGCCAGCTCTGTAGGATATTTTCTGCAGCTATTCCGCTAATTGCTGTAAATAATGCTAATCCAACAATAAGCACTTTTCCACGGTTTGATAAATCCAATGGTAATAAATACATAATTGGAATAACCAATAATAAGGAAAAAAGTGCTAAAATATACAAAATCATTGTACACCACCTTTTGAAATAGGTTTTTCTTCATATTAATAACATTTATTGTCAATTCAATTAAACTTTTGAATCATGTTTTTGACGATTTTAGTTATTTGACAACTAATAAGTATTGTATAATAAGATTAGTAATTTTGAAAGCAGGGTATAACATGAAATTTTCAAAGTGTCTTTCTAGTTCAAAAGGTTTAACATTAATAGAAGTGCTTGTTTCTTTAACAATCCTTAGTATTGTTTTGCTAGGTATAATGAACTTTTTTACACAAGCCTATTCTTATACAAACTTAAATCAAAAAAAAACAGCTGGAGTAAATGTCGCTAGAAATGCTTTAACATTTATGGAACAGTCTTCTTTTATGGAAATTAAAAGTATGCTAGAAAAAGATTCTTCTGCTAAAGGAAGTTTAGTAGTATGTAATGACAGCTATACCATTCAGTGGTCAAACAACTCAAGTTCAGGAAGCTGTCACCCTATTAAAATAAATAATATTGATTACCATGTAGAAGTTAATCCAACTTTAGATAATAACTATACTTCTTATTTTATCCCGATCAGTGTTAGGGTAACTTGGAATGTAAACAACCATGCATATGATACAACAGTAAAAGGAGCGGTAAAAAGTGAGGATCTTCGATGAAAGAGGCATAACTCTGTATGAGCTGTTAGCAACGATTACGATTCTAGCAATTGTCATGCCTGTCATTTATGGTGTCTTTCAATCTGGCCTTTCCTTATATAATAAAATTCAGATTGAAGGGCAGCTTCGAGATGATGCTGACTATGCAGTTTCTATGATGATGAATGCATTTAATAGCTTACCTTTTGATTATGTTCAATCTACATCTGCAAACCGAATCGATTTATACGATTCCGAACAGACAGTATTTGAAAAAACGGATAAAGAAAATTCTTCTTTTTATACACCTAAAAAAGAAGATTATTCGAATGCAACCGTTAGAAGCATTGAATTAGTTGATCAAAAAATGGATGGAAACACCATTAAATCTGTTGCGATTAATGGAAAGATTTTAGAAGGAAATGGAGATTTTAATCATTCTATCTTAAATTTAACCTGCTCGAAAACAGATGAAAAAGATACTAACAAATGCCTTCACGGAATCATCCATGTTACATTTATCATTGATCAAAAAAGACTAAAAAAACCTCTTACATTAGAAAGCCAATTTGGTTTTTAAGGAGAATTTTATGAAAAGAATAAACGAAAAGGGCAATGCACTCGTTACTGTTCTATTAATCTCATTAGTGTTTACAACTATTGGACTGGCGATTGTTGCTTCTTCCATCAGCGGCACCAAAAGAGTGGAAACACGTGAAACGGATATTGATATTACGTTTCAAAGCAAAAAGGTTTTAGAAGAAATAACATCGGATATTGCCCAAACATTAAATTTGCTGCCAATTAAAAGCTATCTGTATAGCAGTCTGAATCAAATAGCGGTCAACTCTTCCTTTGATGTAGATCTAAGAACAAAGGTGTTGACTGCAAGTTTACATAAAATATTGGATAATCCATCTTATGCATCTTCCATTTCCTGCTTAAGCATTGCTGATTTAAGCGACGGGACAGTTGGTGCTGATGATGTTGTGCAATCAGACCAAAGCTGCGGGGAAGATAAACTAACCAAACAAAGCACGTTTTCGATTAATAAAAGCAGTGATTTTACGAGGGTTCTGGAAATCACCTTGGTTACCAATAATCCTAATGAAACAGAAGGAAGCGTTACACGAACATTAAAAAAACGCATTATTCTTTCACCACTTCCCAGCTTTTTAAAATATGCTGTCGGTTCTGATTCTTCTGATGATAAGGAAGGCTTATTTTTAAATGGATCGCCTAATATAAACGGCAATATTTATGCTAACCAGCTTCATATCGCCAATCAAGCAAACTATGAGCTAAAAGACGGGACTGCCAAAAAGGAAAAATCTTTAATGCCTTCCATTATAGGTGATGTTTACAGCAATCAAACTGGCGTAATCCCTATTTTAAAAGGCGATAATTTTTATAAAAAAGAGGTGCCTGCTTTAAAAAATGACAGTCAATTTATTAATATCGACTTTGTCTCCACCTTTTTGCAAAGAGTAAACAGTACCTTACAGAAAAATAATCTACAAACTGTATCATCAATCAATACCATTCCATCTATCCTGCAAACGGCAATAGCTGGGATGACGATAACTGACACAACGAATACAAATGGTGTAATCAAAAAAGTTACTCAACAAGAAACTCCGTTAAGCGTTATTGGAAATTCCATTGAGAAGCTGGGTGAAAGCTATAGAATTGAAAGCAATAACAACCAATTAACCCTTGATGCTCCTATTATACTAAAAGGAAATGTTGTTGTAACAAGTACTGCAAATAGACCTATCACCTTCAATAATCAATTAGTCGTCGATGGTGATCTCTATCTTGTTGGAAATGATAACTTGATATTTAATAAAAATATATTTGTATCAGGAGATATTCATATTATTAATTTCAGTGGATCTGCAACTTTTTATCAAGATATTTTTGCCGCAGGGAATATTATTTTAGACTCGGAAGCAAATCAAACACTTAAACCAGACAGCGGGATTAAGATGAATGGCTCCTTATTAGCAGGAGGAACAACTACTATTCGTCCTAATAACACAACCATCCACCTTCTAAAAAATATTTTCAGTGTTGGCACATTTACGATTAGAGGAGATGAATCCGGAGAAGAAAATGGCGAAAATGACGCAATCTCTTTTAATTCTGTCGTCTATTCTGCTAATGAAGCGTTTGTATCCAATGCTAATATCATCGGTGAGCCTTATATTGCACATGACGGCACCAGTCAAACAGGACAGCTTGTACTATTAGCAAAAAAGAAGTTGACAATAACAAGAATGAATGAGTTTACTAACTTTTCGCATCTCCGAGAAAAGGGATCTCCCTATCTTCCTGAAAAAGAGGATACAATCAAGCCTTTGCAAGCATTTTTTTATACAGAAGAAAACGCAGAGCTTTATGGTGTTGGATCCTTGTTTTATATAAAAGGTGGTATCTTTGCAAGACGCTCCTTAGAAATTAATGCCATCCGCCCAAATAGCAATATAAAAAGCATCCTAAACATTCCTCGATCATCAGAGGATTATTTGTCCCGATTTATCGTAGATTATGATAAGGATGTATTATTAGAAGGTATCGATGCATTGCCTGTAGTTGATCACTTGCAAATGATTCCTGACGAATTTGTCATTCAGTAATAGGTGAAAACATAAAAAGGTGGATGTTCCGAAATGCGGAACATTCACCTTTTCTATTAGTAACATTTAAATTAATACGGTGTTGTCAGGTTTACTCGCCCTTCTTTACCAACGTCCGTCTCCTTCATTTCCATCTCCATTACCGCCGCCGTCATTGTCCTTTACGACTTCAAAAAGAGCGGAATCCGATGTTTGACTGCCATTTTTTTGTTTCTCCGCAGTGGCTGTGACTGTTGAGTAGCCAATTTTATTTCCTTTTACGTAATATTCATTCCCTATTTTCACTACTTCTACTCTGTCAGGCATACTGGAAATTACTTGTTCCAACTCCTTATTTGTTGCGTTAGAAGGAGTAAATGTTAATAAATCCTTGATTGCCAATTTCTCATTGATTTCAACCTTATAGACTGGTTCGCTGAACTTGATAGAATCCAATGCAATATATGGATCAATAACCGTAACAGGTACCCTTACTTCAACATTTGATCCATCTTGTGCTTTGACAACTAGAGTCGTTGTTCCAGTTGTTTTAGCACTAATTGTATTTTGACCTGGTATGAGAGTCGCAATAGTTGGATTTTCTATCGATATAGCAAAATTTTTAATTGTAGCATCACTTGGTTCCACTGTTACCGTAAAACTTTTTACACTGTCTGCTGAATTAACAGTTAAGTTGATTGGATTTGGATTAACTGTAATACTTTGAACTTTTTTCGTAATCGTAATATTTTTTGATACCTCTACATTATTGGAGAATCCGCCTGTCGCTTTTACTTTGATCTCATTTAATCCCGTTTTTGTTATTGGTATCACGTCAGTGGGAGTAAATGCTGTCCAGCTGCTCGTTTGACTGCCATTTTTTATTTGATAATAATACAGCACATCATTACCAGCAACTTTATTTGATAGTTTCATATCGATTGATTCATTAGCCGTTTCACCGCTGTTATATTTATTTTTTGTTGTGTTCCCAATTAACTCATAATTTGGAACTAAATATAAATAAGCTTTACTTTCATCTAAATAAGTTATTTCTACTATCTGATTGTTGGAGCCAGTTTTATATACCATATCCTTGACTGCTTTATTTGCTAGATCAACATTAGCAGATGCATCTGTTTGTGCAAGCTTAATATTTGTTGCGAGTTCCCTTTTTTCAATAACACCTGCTGAATCGCCTTCATACTTATTAATATTTTGCTCTTTTAGCTGTACCTTCATATTAATTGCTTGGGAGGATGCTGGAATACTTGTTGTGCTACTGCCGGAAAAACGTGTATCAGTAAACTTTAAGCTTGCACTTGGCATTGTAAGGTTTGTTACTGCATAATCCACTTTAAAAGGAATACTTGTAGTTACTTCTGCAGGAGAAAAACTCCCTCTTGAATAATTTATATCATTATTCTTTAGTGAAATAACTGCATACCGTTTTCCATCCCTTAACTGTTCGGTTACATTTGTACTCGGAATTAAAGAAACACTATCTGGTATCGGCTGTTCAATTACTAAGTTTTTCAGTTGTCCACTAACCGCATTATTTACGAGATTGGTAGGTTTTAAAGAGTATTTCACATTAAAATAGTTTGTTCGGTCATTTGAACCAGTTGTTTTGACTAAGTTATTTAATTCATTCACTTGTTTTTCCAATGTCATAATATTAATAAAACCTGCTGGTGCATCATCTTTTACCGTGATTGTTGCGCTTGTTGTCTTTTCACGAGACACACCGTCTAAATCCCGATACTCCAGCTTAATATTATCAAAATTATATGTTCCCGTACTGCTGAATGTCACTGGTAAGGATACATCGATTGGTCCTGGTGTATCTTGATTAATTGGAAATAAAATATCCTTTTTCACAATAATATTGCCAGCACTGTCAGTTGTTGCACTAGCACCATCCGCTAATTTCACTTTACCACCAAATTTTGAAATATTAATTTTCACTGTTGCTGTAATGGTTGGTGTTGCAATCTTGCCAGAAATATCCTGGAATATTTTAGCGATTGTATCTGTAGAAGCCTGTTGTGCTGTAACTCCAGTCGTTTCAGAAAGTCTGCTCAAATAGTTCATATCTACATCATCATTATTTCCAAAACCGATAGAATATAGTTTTATGTCCTTATTAGCAAGATTATTTACTTCACTCTGAATATGAGCATCTATTTTTTTCTTTGCCTCACTCAAGGAAATCTCTTCAGTTTTGTTTGATACTATTCTAAATCCCCTTAATTTAGATTGATTGACATAAGAAGCAATCATATATGTTACATTTTTTCCATTTTCTACAACTTCCGAGACTGTCGGCTGTCCATCTGTCATAAAGAAAATATATTTCGCTGAATTACTATTATTTCCTGTTGTTAACATGCTTGCTGCTTGCTGAAAAGATTGAGTATAATTAGTTCCTCCATCAGCTGCGAGCCCTTGCGCAGCAGAATCAATTTTCCCCAACTTTTCTATAACTTTATAGGTTGATGGTGTTGTATAGATAGGAAAGGGTTCATTTATTTTTACATCACTATCAAAAGAAATAAATGCAAATCGATCATTTTTATTAGGATCCATGCTAAAGTATTTCACTGCTTCTGATAATGCATTTTTTGCACTCTTAAACTTTAAATCATTGGGTATGACCATCGACCCCGACTTATCAAACACAAACGCTACATCAATTGGAGGTCGATTAGCATTAGTTGCTTTTCCCTCTGGTGTTAAGCGAATATCTAAACTGCCCTGTGCATCGCTATTGCTCGGCTTCACAATTTCACTTTGTGAAGGCGTCACCGTAAAATTAACAGCTGGAGCGATTGTCGCTGCAGCTGTTATCGTCGGGACCATTAATATTAATAAAACAAAAAACACGATATATTTACTACAAACACGCATTTTCCTCATGGTTTTCACTCCACTCCATTACTCTTGCCCTATTAGCAAATTACGTTTTTTATCTAACATCATTATATCAAGTACTTTTTTACTAAGATAGTTTTTTCTTTATATATTATGAATCTAATATACAAGTGAATGTATAATTACCAATATACCTATTAAAAAGAATATTATAGGTACGACATCTTTTTTTAGAAAAAAAAACAACATCCAAATTAGAAGTTCCCAAATACTTACATGAAA
>JBDNRM010000095.1:0-15086 GCA_047718615.1 Bacillus sp. (in: firmicutes)
GGATAGATAATAATAGTTCGAAATAAGCACGATGGAAAAATTAGGATGACTATTATTGTGAAAAAATATAATTTAATATTCTTTTTATGATGAACACTTTATTTATTCGAATATAAAAGTTCCAATCATTTTTTTATCGATAATTCGATTTTGTGACATAATATTATGGAGAGAATTTGTATTCATATTAAAATGACCATCATAAAATGATTAAAACTTTTTCAAAAGATAAACAAATTTTCCTTTCCCATCATAAAAGTTGCGTTATAATAAGTAGAAAAATAATATTAATGTAAGGAGAAATCAACGTGAGTGAACAAACTATTACAGTAACATTAGCAACAGAAAAAAAACCAAAACCAGATTCCGCTAAATTAGAATTTGGTAAAGTCTTTACTGATCATATGTTTATGATGGACTATTCAGTAGAAAAAGGATGGCATGATGCACAAATTCTTCCATACCAGTCTATATCATTAGATCCTGCTTCTGTTATTTTCCACTATGGACAAACTGTTTTTGAAGGCTTAAAAGCATATTTAACAAAAGAAGAAAAAGTGCTTTTATTTAGACCAGACAAAAATATGGAACGTTTAAATAAATCAAATGATCGTTTATGCATTCCAGAAATTGATGAAGAATTTGCTTTAACTGCTCTTAAACAATTAATTAATATCGATAAAGACTGGATTCCAACAGGTGAGGGAACTTCTCTTTACATACGACCATTTATTATTTCTACTCAGCCTTATTTAGGGGTTGCTGCATCAGTAAGCTATAAATTTATGATTATTTTATCTCCGGTTGGTTCTTATTATAAAGAAGGAGTTAAACCAGTTAAAATATTTGTTGAAAATGAATTTGTTCGTGCTGTTGCTGGTGGTACTGGTTCAGCAAAAACAGCTGGCAACTATGCGGCAAGCTTAAAAGCTCAACAAATTGCTGCGAAAAAGGGATATTCACAAGTTTTATGGTTAGATGGCGTGGAGAAAAAATACATCGAAGAAGTTGGAGCGATGAATGTTTTCTTTAAAATAAATGGAGAAGTTATCACACCAGTATTAAATGGCAGCATCTTAGAAGGTGTGACAAGAAGAAGTATTATTGAATTATTAAAACATTGGAATATACCTGTAACAGAAAGAAAAATTACCGTTGAGGAAATTTTTGCTGCACAAAAAAGCGGAGAGTTAGAAGAAGCGTTTGGAACAGGAACTGCAGCCGTTATATCTCCAATTGGCGAATTTTTCTGGAATGAAGAAGTTATTGTTTTAAACAATGGTGAAACTGGAGAACTTGCGAAGAAATTATATGATACTATTACGAATATCCAAAATGGGAAAGAAGAAGATCCATTCGGCTGGACAGTAGAAGTATAAGCGAATTTATTATCTGAAAAAAATACAAAAAAGAGGCAGTTTGTTTTATAAAACAGACTGCCTCTTTTTTTAAAATTATCTTGAAGACTTAACACTTAAAATAAATTGTTCTACTACTTTTGCTACACCGTCATTATTGTTCGTATCGGTTGTATGGTCTGCAATTCTTTTAATATCTTCTGGAGCATTGCCCATAGCTACTCCAAGTCCAGCAAATTCAATCATGGCCAAGTCATTATAGCTGTCTCCGATGGCAATTACTTCGTCACGTGTAATCCCTAATTTATTGATTAATAATTCAAGACTCGTTCCTTTTGTTACTCCTTTTTCTGTAAATTCCAGAAAGTATGGTTTTGAGCGCATAACACTTAATTTGTTTTGCAACTCAACCTGGAGCAAACTTTCAACTGCTTTCAAATGTTCTTCTTCTTTTACCATTAGTACTTTAACAACAGGCTCTTGAACACTTTCAACAAAGTCAGGTACTTCAGTAATAGGAAGGCCTGTTAATTTAGATTCAATCTCTGTAAATGGATTATTCTCTTCTGTAATGATACTGTCACCAACGTAAGTATGGATCCATACCTTTTCTCGTTTGCTAATTTCAAACAGATCATGGACTGTTTCTGCAGAAAGCGTACTGCTGAACAATTCCTCATTCGTTTTACAATTCGTTATTTTTGCACCATTAAAAGATAAAATAAAACTTCCGTATTTAGCTAATTCTAATTCACGAGCGCTTTGAACCATTGCAAAGGTTGGCCGTCCGGATGCCAATACTACTTTAACACCTAACTCTTGCGCATCCATTAATGCTTTTTTTGTTCTATCTGATATTGTATGGTCATCTTGTAATAATGTATCGTCCATATCTAACACAATCATTTTATAAGTCATTTCTTTTTCTCCTCACCATCACGTACTATTCGAAATCTCCCTCATTATAAAGAATATACAATCTTACGTAAATACTATTGAAAGAAATTTACGAATTAATACGAATCAATATGGAATAAATTTCCGAAAAAAAGTATTTGAATTATCAGATAATTATTGTTATACTATAAAAAAGAAAAGGGGTTGATTCAAATGGAAAAGTATTTATTAAATGCTCCAAAACAGTCTGTAGGAAATGTAATAGATTCTTTATTTGCTGAAATGGTATTGGAAAAGGCCCTTTATGAGTTTCGTAAAACAATTATTGAGAAACAAATTGATTCAACACTTATGAAAGGTGATAAAAAAGAATTTATGCGCCTTACCAATGAGTTAAATGAATTAATGGCTTAAACAAAACACAATTAGTTCTGAACTATTATACTTAAAATAAACATGTATTTATCTATTCTAACCGCAAAAAAATAGTAAAGTGAAATAAAAAAAGACACCAATATTGGTGTCTTTTTTAAGTATTGAGGCAATAAACAGTGCTCCACATAGCACTATAGGTGTTTATTGACTTATTCAATAGAGCTCATCGCAAAAATAAATATAACATAAAATTTATTAGAATACAATCATTTTTTTGTGATTACTTGTCTTTTTAATAAAATGTAATGAAAAAGCAGAAATTTACACCCATCATTTTTCAGCTATAATGTTGAAGTTAACAGATAAATGAACAGATATAAACAATAATACCCATCCATCAAAGTGAAAAACGGAAGAGTGTTGGTGCAAAACTTGTTCTTTTACAAATAGGATGCATTTTTTTAGTTCTATTATAATAAGGTGAATTAATTGACTAATGAAAGTGATTCCACTAAGATGACAGTACAATTTAACAGAGGTTGAATGCTGGAGAACTTTATTGAGCTAGAAACTATAAGGGAGTCCAAAAGGGAAGTAAAATGATCGGATGATAACTAAATCGAACGTTAACACCTGCATGAGGATGAGTGAATAGAATAAAGAAAGCAGATGAAGATATGGAGAGAATTAGAAGATAAAATGAGCTATTAAGGAGGACCTCCTTTGAAAAAATATGATGAACTTGCAAAAAGTATTCATTATCATTTTTATAATAAAAAGTTTTCTGAAGCCAAAAAACATAAAGATTTGGAGCTTATTGGAAAAGGGAGAAGTGCGTATGTATTTAAGATTAACAATACATCCTTAGCCATTAAGGTGTTTTTCAAAAAATATGAACATTTAGCAAAAACGGAAGGGGAAATTTATGAAACAGTACGTGGAATTTCTTTTTTTCCTCAAGTTTATGAAATCGGCAACAATTATATTGTAATGGATTTTATTGAAGGAAAAACATTGTTTGAGTGTTTAATAGAAGGAATTCTTATTACAGAAGATCATATAAAAGAAACAGATGCAGCTATTTTATTATCGAATCAAAAAGGACTAAATCCTTCTGATATTCATTTGAAAAATATCATTTTAACGAAAGAAAATGAAATCAAAATTATTGATTTAGCACGGTTCAGACAAGAGAAGAAATGTACTCAGTGGATGGATTTAAAAAAGGCTTTTTATTCTATCTATCAAAAGCGTTACTTCCCGAAAAAAGTTAGCAAATATATTTTGCACACTATTCGAATACTATATAAAAAGCAATTGTTAAAATCAATTGTTTAGCTGTACGTCATTATTTCCCTTATAATTAAAAAGGAAATAATGATTTTTTTTACATAAAAAGGAGGAACTATCGATGAAAATTTATAAAAGCCGTCAAGAGGTGGCGGATCAAGAAAAATGGAACTTGCAGCATATATATGAAAACGAAACTTTGTGGGAAGAGGATTTTAAGAAGCTAGAAGTGAAAATAAAGGAAATCGAGAAATATAATGATAAAATCACGGATGCTGCTTGCTTGCTTTCCTATTTAACAAAATCAGAAGAAATCGGAACAATCTATAAAAAATTATATTGTTATAGCATGCTTTTACTAGACTTAGATACTAGAAATACACATGCTCAAAAGCTATTGGATAAAGCGAGGCAGCTTGGACAAAAATGGAGCAGTGCTACATCATTTTTTATGCCATTCCTGTTAAGTCTGGATGAAGAAGTTTTAAAGCAATATATAATAGAAGAAAAAGGGCTTCGTTATTTTGAAAAAGATTTATTAGAGTCATTCTCTTATAAAAAGCATGTTCTAAGTAAAGAAAAAGAAGAAATACTTGCATTATTAGGGGAATCTTTATCTGTGCCAAGTCAAGTTTTTGGCATGATTAATAATGCAGATATTAAATTTGGCACGGTAACCGATGATGAAGGAAAAGAAGTAGAATTAACAAGAGGCATGTATGCTAAGTTGATTGAACATGAAGACAGAAATAAAAGAAAGGAAGCCTATAAAGCCTATTATCAGCCTTATATTACATTAAAAAACACAATTGCTACAACCTTTGCTTCAGCAGTAAAAAATAATGTCAAAACCTCAAAAATAAGAAATTATCCATCTGCACTAGAAAAAAGTTTATTTGCTGACAGAGTTCCAAAAGAAGTGTATGAAAACTTAATAGAAGCAACAAGAAAAAATTTGCCATATATGAATGAATATATGCAATACCGCCAAAAAAAGCTGGCAATAGAGGAGCTTCGTGCTTATGACTTAAGTGTTCCATTAGTAAAAGGAGCAGCAGACGAAAAAATCACGTATGATAAAGCATATGAAATAATGCTAGAAGCGTTGAAACCGTTAGGAAAAGATTATATTGAAATATTAAAATCTTTTAAGGAAAAACGTTATTTAGATGTGCGTGAAACACCAGGGAAGCGTTCTGGTGCATATAATTTAGGTTTATATGGTGTGCATCCATTTATTCTATTAAATCATCGTGATGATTTAGACAGTTTATTTACATTAGCACATGAATGCGGCCATGCAATGCATTCTTATTACAGTAGCAAACATCAGCCGCAGATTTCTGCTGGGTATAGTATTTTTGTAGCAGAGGTTGCCTCAACGGTAAATGAAGTGTTATTAATTCGATATTTATTAAAAGTGGAAAAGGATCCCGATAAAAAAGAGCATCTATTAAACCATTTTATCGATAGTTTTAAAGGAACCTTTTTTACGCAAGTAATGTTTAGTGAATTTGAAAAAACTGTTCATGAAAAAGCGGAAGCGGGAGAAGCGCTAACACTTGATTTATTTAATGAAACATATGAAGAGCTATTTAAGGCATATAATGGTGAGCAGCTTGTGGTGGAAGAAGAAGTGAAATATGGCTGGGCAAGAATCCCCCATTTTTATCGACCTTTTTATGTATATAAATACGCAACAGGTTTTGCTTCTGCCATTACAATCGCTGATAAATTATTAGCAGGAAACGAGAAGGATACTGCTGCATATTTAAAATTTCTCAAAAGTGGAAGTTCGGAATTTCCTTTAGAGCTATTGAAAAAAACCGGTGTTGATTTAACTGCACCGGAAACAATTGACCACGCTTTATCTATTTTTCATTCACTTGTGCAAGAAGTGATTGAAAATTAAAGGTTATATTGTTGAAAATGAAGCTAATGCTTTTTTAGTATAGATTCAGACAGACATGAGAATTTAAGCTTAATCAAAGGTTTCGCAATCGTAAGAGATGTCTATCATTAGACATCTCTTACGATTGCTGGATTCTATATTGCTAGGTCTAGTGTGGAATTTGCAGCAAACAGGCATATGAAAAAATATTTTATTACATAAATATTAGGGAAAACACTTGTTTTTATTCAAATTGAAAAGGATGCAGTTGTTTGAAGACGCTCGTCCTACTGGCATGGAGAGGCATCTTTCTCTTGCATGACTGCCTAGATTTATAGAGAAGGCGAAAGGAAAGGGGGAGCTATGCGAAATAGCAGCACAGTTGTAGCCCCGCGGAAAATAGAACAACTCTCGGTTGATTCGATTTTCTGTTTCCTTTTTTGATTGTATTTCCCCTGAGTCAAGAGAGCACTTGCTCTTTTCTTATTGATACTTTTCTAATATAGAAAAGAATTCAATTACAAAATGATAAAATGTTTGCACAGATGGAGGCAGTTCCCGGTTCTTTGGTATAATAACACCGACAGTCCGGTTAATGACCGGATTTTCAATTGGGATTTTTACAGTGAATTTAGGTACTGTATCATAAAATGTACTCTCGGGAAGCAAGGTAACGCCCATACCGGCAGACACTAAGCCTTTTATGGCATCTAAATCCTCTCCTTCTGAATCTATTGTAGGTAAAAAGCCCTCTTGTTTACAAGCATCATATGCAATTTTCTGTAATATATAGCCTTTTGGAAACAAAACAAAAGGATCATTTCTTAAATCTCGCAAGCGCAAACTGTGTCTTTCTGCTAAAATATGATTACTAGGTATTAAAGCGTGTATTTGTTCCGTAAAGAGAATATTTCCTTTTATATTAAAATCATCTGTCGGAACAGGACCTAAGAAGGCAAGATCAATGTCTCGGTTTTTAACAGCTTCGATTAAAAAGCTATAAGAGCCTTGTCTTAATTGAAACGCAATCTGTGGATGTTTCTCTTTAAAAGCGGATAAAACAGTTGGCAGTAAATGACTTGCAAGACTTGTTGGAAATCCAATTTTGATAGAACCTTTGTTTGGATCCAGATAAGCGTCCACTTGTTCAATTGCAAGATCAACAGCCTTTATAATAGCTAATGTGTGCGTTAAAAATATCTTTCCAATCGAAGTTAATTTAACGTTTCTCCCTTCTCTTTCGAATAAATGAACACCAAGTTCATCTTCTAGATTTGCAATTTGTCTGCTTATTGCAGATTGGGCAACATGCAAGTGTTCTGCTGCTTCTGATACATGTTCTCTTTCTGCCACTTCTATAAAATATTTCAGTTGTCTCAATTCCATTTTTTTGTCGAATCCTCCATTCATCTCATAATTAGATTGTTTCTATCCAAATAATATATTGTTTATATGAATTTGCATAGTATAATTGGGTTATCTGAACTAAAAAAGTTGTTAGAAAATCTGACAGGGGTGGTTGAAATGACGTACAACCAAATGGCAAAATCACAAGGTCTTTATAGACCAGAATTTGAACATGATGCATGTGGTATCGGTTTATTCGCTCATATTAAAGGCATAGCAACACATGACATCGTGACAAAGGGTTTAAGTATGCTTTGTAAATTAGATCATCGTGGCGGGCAGGGAAGTGACCCGTTAACTGGTGATGGAGCAGGATTAATGGTTCAAATACCAGATCGTTTCTTTCGAAAAGAAATTACAGATTTTTCATTGCCGGAAAAAGGACAATACGGCGTTGGAATGATCTTTTTTTCTCAAAAGGATCAAAACAGAGAAGAAATTGAAGAAAAAATAAATGAATTTATTGAGGCTGAAGGGCAAGTGCTCCTCGGTTGGAGAACTGTACCTACAGATTTCAGAAAAATCGGAAAAGTGGCACAGGAAAGCTGTCCAATCGTGCGTCAAGTATTTATTCAAACAAATAAAGAAAATATGGACGATTTAGCATTTGAACGCAAACTTTTTATTATCCGTAAATTATCCGAAAATTGGGGCAAAACAAAAGATAAAGATTTTTATTTTGCAAGCCTTTCTAGTAGAACTATTGTATACAAAGGTTTATTAACATCAGAACAGGTTGGCACATTCTATTTGGATGTCCAAAGTCCAGACTTTATTTCGGCATTTGCTTTAGTGCATTCCCGCTTTAGCACAAATACATTCCCGAGTTGGGAAAGAGCACATCCAAACCGTTATATTATTCATAACGGAGAGATCAATACACTGCGCGGCAATCTTAATTGGATGAAAGCGAGAGAGCAGCAATTTGCCTCTGAAGCATTTGGTGAAGATTTGCAAAAGGTATTGCCTATATTAGATGCAAATGGAAGTGATTCGTCTGTTTTTGATAATGCGTTAGAGTTTTTTGTTCTATCGGGCCGGAAGCCTGCACATGCAGCAATGATGTTAATTCCGGAGCCATGGACCGAGAATCCACATATCTCAAAAGAAAAAAGAGCATTTTACGAGTATCACAGTAGTTTAATGGAACCGTGGGATGGTCCGATGGCCATTTCCTTTACAGATGGAAAGCAGATTGGTGCGATTTTAGATCGTAACGGACTAAGACCTGCACGTTATTATGTAACAAAAGATGATTATATTATTTTCTCTTCAGAGGTTGGGGTTATACCTGTAGAGGAAGAAAATATTTTATACAAAGATCGTTTAAGTCCTGGAAAAATGCTGTTAATTGATTTAGAAGAAGGACGCATTATTTCCGATGAAGAATTAAAAGGACAAATCGTTTCAGAAAAGCCATATCAAAAATGGCTAGATGAAGAAGTGGTGAGATTAGACGGAGTAAATGAAAAAGAAGAAGGATTAGATGATCTACTAATACGTCAAAAAGCGTTTGGCTACACATACGAAGATGTTCAAAAAAATCTAATTCCAGTGGTATTAGAAGGAAAAGACCCAATCGGTTCTATGGGAAATGATACACCGCTTGCTGTCTTATCTGATAAACCGCAGTCTTTGTTTAATTATTTTAAACAATTATTTGCTCAAGTAACGAATCCGCCAATTGATTCTATTCGTGAACATTTGGTAACCTCTACGCTTTCTTGGCTTGGAGCAGAAAAAAATCTGCTACACCCAAATGAAACGAACTGCCATCGGATTCAATTGAATTCGCCAGTGCTATCAAATGCTCAGTTAGAGCAATTAAGAAGCTCAGTAGATTCAGCATTTCTAACAGAAACAATTGATGCATTGTTTGAAGAGAATTTAGAGGAAAGTTTGCAGCTTGTTTTGCAAACAGCAGAAACTGCTATTGAAAAAGGCATCAGCTTGATTATTCTATCTGACAAAGGAATGAATAAAGATAAAAAAGCTATTCCAGTATTATTAGCAGTAAGTGCTTTGCATCAATATTTAATTAAAAAAGGAATTCGTACGAAAGCGAGCATTCTTGTTGAATCAGGAGAAATAAGAGAAGTGCATCATTTTGCAAGTTTAATCGGTTTTGGTGCTGATGCAATCAATCCATATCTTGTATATGCAACCTACAAAAAGTCAATAGAAGATGAGGTTTTATCTTTACCTTATAAAGAAGCTGTTTCTCGATTTAATACAGTAGTAACAGAAGGCGTTGTAAAAGTAATGTCTAAAATGGGAATTTCAACGATTCAAAGCTACCGTGGTGCACAAATTTTTGAAGCAGTAGGAATTGGAGAAGAAGTAATAAATAAATATTTCGAAGGCACTGTTTCTCAATTAGGTGGAATCGGAATAGAAACTATTGCAGCTGAAACAACCAAACGCCATGAAGAAGCATTTGCCCCTTCGTTAGATGATGCGTTGGATTCAGGAAGTGACTTCCAATGGAGAAAAGGTGGAGAACATCATGCTTTTAATCCGAAAACAATTCATACTTTGCAATGGGCGTGTCGCAAAGGCGATTACAAATTATTTAAACAATATTCACATGCAGCAAACGATGAAAGACTAAGCTTTTTACGAAACTTATTCTCTTTTACATCCAATCATCAAGCGATTGATATTAACGAAGTAGAGTCTGTAGAAAGTATTGTAAAACGATTTAAGACAGGTGCTATGTCATTTGGTTCGTTAAGTAAAGAAGCGCATGAAACTTTAGCAATCGCGATGAATCGAATTGGCGGAAGCAGCAACAGTGGAGAAGGCGGAGAAGACCCAACGCGTTTTGAATTGGATGAAAATGGAGACAACCGCCGCAGTGCCATTAAGCAAATAGCATCGGGTCGTTTTGGTGTAAAAAGTCATTATTTAATTAATGCGAATGAATTACAGATTAAAATGGCACAAGGAGCAAAACCAGGTGAAGGTGGGCAATTGCCAGGAAACAAAGTATATCCATGGGTAGCAGATGTTCGCGGATCAACACCAGGAGTTGGGTTAATCTCACCACCGCCACATCATGATATTTATTCTATCGAAGATTTAGCTCAGCTAATTCATGATTTGAAGAATGCAAATAGAGGCGCAAGAATCAGTGTTAAGCTAGTTTCTAAAGGCGGAGTAGGAACAATTGCTGCAGGTGTAGCAAAAGGTGCGGCAGATGTAATTGTAGTCAGCGGCTATGATGGAGGAACAGGTGCATCTCCAAAAACAAGCATCAAACATACTGGTTTACCATGGGAGCTTGGTTTGGCTGAAGCTCATCAAACATTAATGCTAAACGGGCTTCGAAGCAGGGTTGTTTTAGAAACTGACGGAAAGCTAATGACAGGAAAAGATGTCGTACTCGCAGCACTGCTTGGTGCAGAGGAATTTGGTTTCGCAACAGCACCATTAATTGTACTTGGTTGTGTAATGATGCGTGCCTGCCATTTAGATACTTGTCCAGTTGGTGTTGCAACACAAAACCCAGAATTGCGTTATAAATTTGCAGGGGATCCTGATCATGTTGTCAACTTCATGCGATTTGTTGCTGAAGAGGTTCGTGAACTAATGGCGCAATTAGGATTTAGAACAATGGAAGAAATGGTTGGAAGAACAGATGTTTTAACAGTAAGTGAACGAGCAGCTGGACATTGGAAAGCAAAAGATCTGGATTTATCAAAATTATTATATCAACTAGAAGGAGATCGCACTTGCAATACTCCACAAAATCATAAGATTGATGAAAGTTTAGATATCCAAGAGATTTTACCAGCGGTTGAAAAAGCAATTGAAACAGGCAATAGCGTAGAATTGCATTATTCGGTTAAAAATACAAATCGTGTTGTTGGTACAATTGTCGGCAGTGAAATCTCCAAAAAATATGGAGAAGAAGGATTGGCAGATAATACAATAAACTTGCATTTTAAAGGATCTGCTGGTCAAAGCTTTGGTGCATTTATTCCAAAAGGCATGAGTCTTTATTTAACAGGTGATGCAAATGACTATGTGGGGAAAGGATTGTCTGGAGGAAAAATTGTGATTACGTCACCTGCTGTAGACTCTTATGCAGCAAAAGATAATGTAATTGCAGGAAATGTTGCTTTTATTGGTGCGACAGATGGTGAAGCCTTTGTGAATGGAAAAGCTGGTGAACGATTTGCTGTTCGTAATAGTGGCGCAAATGTAGTCGTAGAGGGTATTGGCGATCATGGTTTAGAGTATATGACTGGCGGTCAAGTTATCGTCCTCGGTGAAGTAGGGAAAAACTTTGCTGCTGGTATGTCTGGCGGGGTAGCATATGTGCTGGCAAATGACAAAGAGACATTTAAAAGTCTTTGTAACCAAGAAATGATTTTATTTGAAGAATTAGAAGATGCAGAAGAAATAAAAAATGTGAAACAATTGATTGAAAAACATGGGGATCAAACAAATAGTATTGTAGCGAGACAAACATTGGAAAACTGGGATAAACAAGTTAGCAAATTTGTGAAGGTAATTCCAAAAGATTACAAACGCATGATGACAAATATTCAAGATGGCTTAAATAGTGGTTTAACAGAAGAGGAAGCTGTCATGAATGCATTTGAAAACAATTCAAAGCACGGCAAAAAAAAACAAAAATCTGCTAAGTTAACAGTAGCTGTTCAGTAAGAAAGGGGAGAGTGAAATGGGAAAAGCAACTGGTTTCATGGAATTTAAACGGGAGGAAGCGGAAGAGAGATCTCCGCTTTCCCGGATAAATGATTATAAAAAATATTCTGCTCCTTTCTCTGATGAGGTACTAAGTAGACAAGGAGCACGCTGTATGGACTGTGCTACACCATTTTGCCATATTGGTATGGAAATTGGCGGTACGACATCTGGCTGTCCTATTCATAATTTAATTCCAGAGTGGAATGATTTAGTCTATCGTGGCAGATGGAAAGAAGCATTAGAGAGATTAGTAAAAACAAATAATTTCCCTGAGTTTACTGGAAGTGCGTGTCCAGCTCCTTGTGAAGGATCTTGTACGGTTGCTATTTCTGATCCAGCAGTCTCTATTAAAAATATTGAACGAACAATAATTGATAAAGGCTTTGAAAATGGATGGATCCAACCGAGAATTCCACAAAAGAGAACAGGAAAAAAAGTAGCGATTATTGGATCAGGTCCTGCAGGTCTTGCAAGTGCTGATCAATTAAATCAGGCAGGACATTCTGTTACAGTTTTTGAACGTTCAGATCGTGCTGGTGGTTTATTAATGTATGGTATTCCTAACATGAAATTAGAGAAAAAAGATGTACAGCGCCGTATAAATTTATTAACGCAAGAAGGCATTGATTTTGTGACAAACACAGAAGTAGGAAAGGATATTACAGCAGATGAATTAAGAGCACAATTCGATGCAGTTATTCTTTGTACAGGTGCCCAAAAGCAGCGTGATTTAGTAATGGAAGGCAGAGAAGCAAACGGTGTTCACTTTGCCATGGACTATTTAACATTAAGTACGAAGAGCTTGCTTGATTCTAATTTGAAAGATGGCAATTATATAAATGCTGAAGGAAAAGATGTTATTGTTATTGGCGGCGGGGATACTGGAGCAGATTGTGTGGCAACAGCTCTTCGTCAAAAATGCAAAAGTGTCGTACAATTCGGCAAGCATCCAAGATTAGGAATCGCACGATTAGATGATAATATGTGGCCAGCTTTTCCTCATGTATTTTCCATTGAATATGCATATGAAGAAGCAGAACAGAAATTTGGCAGTGATCCAAGGCAATACAGCATTCAAACAAAAAAAATGGTAAAAGACGAAAATGGAAACTTAAAAGAGCTTCATACCATTTCGATGAAAAAAGTAAAACAGGATGATGGAACGTTTGTAT
Organism: Bacillus sp. (in: firmicutes); assembly: GCA_047718615.1. Taxonomy (GTDB): domain Bacteria; phylum Bacillota; class Bacilli; order Bacillales; family Cytobacillaceae; genus Niallia. The sequence continues at coordinate 13,107 of JBDNRM010000095.1, forward strand.
TTCATGAAATCCCAGGAACAGAAAAAGTTTGGCCAGCAAAATTAGTATTTATTGCAATCGGATTTGAAGGGCCAGAGCAGCCAATTCTTAAACATTTTGGTGTAGAAACAAAAGCTCGAAAAATTGATGCAAAGTATGGCGAATTCCAAACAAACCTAGATGGTGTTTTCGCTGCTGGAGATGCTAGAAGAGGCCAAAGTTTAATCGTTTGGGCTATTAATGAAGGAAGAGAAGTAGCGTGTAAAGTGGATGAGTATTTAATGGGAGTATCTCATCTTCCTACTGTCAATGCCTAAATAAAAAACCAAGGAATATTCTAATTCCTTGGTTTTTTATTTATTGACCTATTTAATCGTTTAGTTTGCTATGCTTTTGGGAATAGAAAAAGTAAATAAATGTACCGATCGTAATCCATATAAGAAAGGCAAACCAAGTAATGCCAGGTAAACTTATTGCTAAACATAGGCATAATAAGGCACTAATAATTGGAAGAACAGGCACAAAAGGTACACGGAAAGAGCCTTTTAACTCAGGAGATTTTTTGCGTAAAACAATTACAGAAATGGAAATAAGTGTAAATGCAGCAAGTGTTCCCATGTTTACTAAATGAGCTAAAGTAGATAAATCAATAAATCCAGCAATTCCAGCAGCAATAATTCCAGTTATCCATGTATTATAAAATGGTGTTTTTGTTTTCGAATTGACTTTTGACAGGACTTTAGGCAATAATCCATCACGACTCATAGAATAACTTAAACGAACTTGTGCATAAATCAGTGCCAATATAACAGTTGTAATGCCAAGTACAGCACCAACTGAAATAATGCCTGCAATGCTATTTTGACCAACTGAATTTAAGGCTAGCGCCACAGGAGCTCCAACATTTAGCTCAGTAAAAGGAATCATTCCAGTTAATACAGCAGATACAATAATATATAAAAATGTACAAATACATAAAGAACCAATAATTCCAATTGGCATTGTTTTAGAAGGGTTTTTCACTTCTTCTGAAGCGGTTGCAACGACATCAAATCCAATATAAGCAAAGAAGACAGTAGCTGCACCTGTAAAAATTCCTGAAAACCCGAATGGCATAAACGGTGACCAATTATCTGGTTTTACATACCATATTCCTACTACGATAAATAAGATAATAACAGTCAGTTTAACAAATACCATAATATTATTGAACTTAATACTTTCTTTTATTCCTTTACTTACTAGACCGGTAATTAAAAGAATAATGATAATGGCTGGCAGGTCAATTATTCCACCCTTTCCAACGCCAGGTGCACTGGAAACAATGGAGGGTATATGAATATTAAAGCCTGCTAATAATGATTGAAAATAAGCAGACCATCCAGTTGCAACGGCTGACACTGCCAAAACATATTCAAGCATGAGATCCCAGCCAATTAGAAAAGCAAACAGTTCCCCTAATGTAGCGTAAGTGTATGTATAAACGCTTCCAGATAAAGGAATGGATGAAGAGAACTCCGCATAACAGAATGCAGCAAGTGCACAAGCTATTCCTGCTATGACGAATGAAAGCATAATTGCAGGTCCAGCATTGCTAGCAGCAACTACACCTGTGACGACAAAAATGCCGGTGCCTATTATACATCCTACACCTAAAAAAATAAGGTCCATTACGCTCATAGAACGAACAAATGATTTATCCTTTGATTGAGCAAGCATTAAACTAATTGATTTTTTTCTGAAAAGCTGATTCATTCTGTTGCCTCCTAGAAGTTGAAATACAATAGCTTTTTTATGAAATATTCTAATAATTTTACTAGAATGTCTTGTCATAAAAATAGTCTCAGCCGATTATATGGTAGGTGATAAAATCAGTCAATGTCAATAATTTGCAAAAAAGATTTCAAAAAACAGATAGTTTTACACTTTTTTAACATGACATATTGATTTACAAGTATTTTTACATAAAAATTAAAATTTTATCCATATAATAAATAAAGT
>JBDNRM010000096.1:0-15005 GCA_047718615.1 Bacillus sp. (in: firmicutes)
TAGTCAAAAAATGTCGGATACATGGTATCATAAAAACAAATGAAAATAACCTTACATACTATTAATATAAATGAATAATAAAAATGGTCGGTGTTAGAACAGGGGGCTTCAAATGTATTACATAATTGGTGGAGTAGTCATTCTTTTATGCCTATTCGTATGTGGATATTTTATCAAGCGAAAATACTATGGAATGGTAGATGAATTAGAATCTTGGAAGATTGATATTATGAATCGGCCGGTTCTAGAAGAGCTCTCTAAAGTAAAACAACTGAATATGATCGGACAAACAGAAGAATTGTTTGAGCGCTGGAGAGCAAAATGGGATGACATTGTTACCGTTCAATTGCCAGATGTAGAAGAATTGCTTTTTGATACAGAAGAGTATATTGATAATTACAAATTAAAAAAGGCAAAGCAGGCGCAAAGTAATGCTCGACAGAAAATGGAGCAAATGGAAAAATCTATTGAAATAATGCTGGAAGAATTAAATAATCTTGTCGGAAGTGAAGAGAAAAATCGTACAGAGATAGAAACACTTCAGCAAGCCTATCGAGAAAGCAAAAAAACATTATTGGCACACAGACATACCTTTGGTGAGACAGAAAAAAAATTAGAAGCAATGTTAAAAGACGTCGCAGCATCCTTAAGTGTCTTTGAGGAGAAAACGAATAATGGAGATTATTTGGAAGCAAGAGAAATTGTGCTGCAAACCGAAGATCTTATTTCGCATATTCGTTATTTAATCGAACATATTCCACCTTTGCTAATTGAATGCGAGACAAAATTGCCAGAGCATATTAATGAGTTAAAAGATGGTTATCAAGATATGCTTCTACAAGGTTTTATTCTTGAGCATATTCAATTAGAAACAGAAGTGGAGCAAATGGAAAAAGATTTAGCTGCATGTGATCTGTTCCTTCGAGAGGGACAGGTAGAAAAAATCCAATCAACTGTAGCAGAAATACAGGAAAAGCTGGATGTTTTGTACGATTTATTAGAAAAAGAAGTGCTAGCGAAGAACTATTGGAATAAAAATTTAGAGCCTGCTAAAAAAATTCTTGGAGATATAAATGAAGCCAACGACCGATTACAAACAGAACTAGGATTGTTGCAAAGAAGTTATCATTTAAATGATGAAGATATTGAATTGCAATTTAAATTAGAAAATAAAATTAAGCATTTATACAAACAATATGAGATCCTAGAGCACAAGTTGCTTAATGAGACAGCTGCCCATACTGTTTTAAGTGAAGAACTAAAACAGTTAAAAGAACAGCTAGAAAATATAGCAGATGAACAAACCAGTTTGTTTGAGAAACTTCATGCACTAAGAAAAGATGAAGTTGCAGCACATGAAAAAATCAAAAAATTAAGCAAAGATGTCGCGTATTCTATAAGAATGGTCACAAATAGCAATGTTCCAGGTGTTACAAACGAATATAATGATTTAATAAATGCTGCAAAAGAAAGTATAACGAAAGTGAAAAATGTTTTAGAAGAAGCTCCACTGGATATTCCTGCAGTACATACCTTGTTAGATGAAGCAGAAAATAGTGTATCTATCATAATTGATGCAACAAATGAATTAGTAGAAACCGTTTTATTAGCAGAAAAAATCATTCAATATGGTAATAGATATCGCAGTAAATATCCGAGAGTAGAAAAAGGTTTAAAGGAAGCAGAGGATGCCTTTAGACATTTCCAGTATAAAGAAGCATTAGAACAGGCTGTTACCGCTATTGAAGAAGTAGATCCAGGAAGTACCAAGCGTTTAGAAACATGGATTATGGAACAAACAGAAAGACAGAATCAATATAGTTGAATGTGTTATTGAAAAAAGCTTTAATGGATGGCAAATCCGAATAAATAATTATTTTTCTCTATTGGTAAAATAAGCTCATTGTATTTGTCAGAGAAACGAATAGAAGCGTTGTTTTGAAGAAGGAAGGGAGATACTACGGAAGTAGACACTCTCTTTTTTTGATGGAATCTTTACATGTTATTTTCAAATGCAGTGTACTATGCTAAGATTTAAAGTTGGCAAGTATACAGGAAAGGGGGCGGCTTATGATATATTTAGATAATAGTGCGACAACTAAGCCATTTCCGGAAGTATTAAAGTCATATACAACCGTTGCCGCTGAATATTTTGGGAATCCTTCTTCCTTGCATTCAATAGGAGGACAAGCAGAAAATCTTCTTTTACAAGCTAGAAAGCAAATAGCTGATCTGTTGCAAGTAAAGAGCAGTGAAATATATTTTACATCTGGTGGTACGGAAGGTAATAATTTTGCATTAAAAGGGATTGCTCATTCTTATAAAGGTAGAGGAAAGCATATTATAACAACAGCGATAGAGCATGATTCCATTCATAATGCTCTCGAACAATTACAGAATGAAGGATTCTCCATTACGTATATCCCAGTTGATGAAGAAGGGATTGTATCTGTTGAGGAAGTGAAAAGACACATTCAAAAAGATACCATCCTTGTTTCTATCATGCATGTGAATAATGAAATAGGTTCGATTCAACCGGTACTGCAAATCGGACAAATGTTAAAAAAGCATGATTCTAAGATAATTTTTCACGTAGATGGTGTACAAGGCGTAGGAAAAATACCATTATCAATAAAAGAGGCTGAAATCGATTTATATACCATTTCTGCTCATAAATTTCATGGGTTAAAAGGAAATGGAGTTTTATACATTCGCCAAGGCTTAAAGCTTTCTCCTCTATTGGCTGGTGGAGGGCAAGAAGGAAATCTGAGAAGTGGAACGGAAAATGTTCCTGGAGCAGTATCCACTGCTAAAGCACTTAGATTACAACTGCAAAACCAACAAGAAAAATTAGAGAAACTAATCCAGTTAAATCAATTTTTGCGAGAACAATTGCAAGGAATAGACGATGTAATCATACATTCTCCATCAAATAGTGTTCCTCATATTATTAATTTCTCTATTTTAGGTATAAAAGCAGAGGTATTTATCCATGCATTAGAAGAAGAGGAACTATTTATATCTACTACTAGTGCATGCTCTTCTAAAAAGAATAAAGTAAGCAAAACATTGGTCAGCATGGGAGTCTCCAAGCAAGCTGCAGAAAGTTCCTTTAGAATGAGCTTATGTTATGACAATACACTAGAAGAAATGCAAAACACAATAAATATAATAGCTGAAACAACAAAATGGTTAAGAGGTGTAATGAAATAAATGACTTATGATCGTATACTTATTCGCTATGGTGAACTATCTACAAAAGGGAGAAACAGAAAAGTATTTGTAGATAAATTAAGAAGAACAATTGAAAAAGCATTGAGTAAATATCCTCTTGTAAAAGTGGAAGCAAAAAGAGAAAGAATGTATGTGATCTTAAATGGTGAAAATCCAGATAAAATTACAGATGTATTAAAAAATATATTTGGTATTCAGTCTTTTAGTCCTGCAATAAAACTGGAGAGGGATATTGATCTTATTAAAAATGCAGCATTACAAATCGTTTCTTCTATTTATAAAGAAGGAAATACATTTAAGGTTAGTGCTAGAAGAGCAGACAAATCATTTTCTCTTGATACAGGAGAAATCAATCACTTATTTGGCTCCCATTTATTGAAAAATATTTCTGGATTAAAAGTGGATGTAAAAAATCCAGATATAAATGTGCAGATAGAAGTTAGAAGTGAAGCTGTATACTTATCATGTGAAAATATAGCTGGGGCAGGAGGACTGCCAACAGGAACAAGCGGCAAAGCAATGCTGATGCTTTCTGGCGGCTTAGATAGTCCGGTTGCTGGATATTTATTGATGAAGCGTGGTTTGGAATTGGAAGGTGTACACTTTTTTAGTCCACCATTCACAAGTGAAAGAGCCAAGCAAAAAGTAATAGATCTTTCGAGAAAATTAGCTAATAGGAATGGTCATTTCGTTTTGCATATTGTTCCATTTACTGAAATTCAGCAGTTAATTCATAAACAAATTCCAGAAAATTACACGATGACAGCTACAAGAAGACTGATGCTTCGGATTACAGATGAACTAGGAAAAAGACAAGAAGCACTTGCTATTGCAACAGGAGAAAGCTTAGGACAAGTTGCCAGTCAAACAATTGAAAGTATGCATGCGATAAATGCTGTAACCAATACACCAATTTTAAGACCGCTTATTGCAGTAGATAAAACAGAAATTATTGATATTGCAAAAAAAATTGAGACTCATGATATATCGATTAGACCATATGAAGATTGCTGTACAGTATTTGTTCCGTCTTCACCAAAAACAAAACCGAAAAAAGAAAAAGTTCAATTCTATGAAAGTTTTGTTGATTTTGAGCCGATGATTCAGCAAGCTGTAGAGAAAATCGAAACCATTATTCTAAAAAGAGAAGATCAAATAGATTCAGCAGAAACAATGGAAACCCTCTTTTAACCAAGAAGCCTCCATGTGAAAATTTGCACCATAGCACACAGAAAGCGAAGTGTATTCCGGCTGCGGACTAATTTGAGAGAGCCGGATTGTCTTTTCATGGTAGCTTATTTTTTTAAAATATAATTAATTTATTGGTGTTCATCAACAATAAAACACTGGATATAATTCCCTTTATTTTTGTGAACAATTACCAGTAAAAAAAATGAATGAAGGTCATGTGTTATACACATTCTATTATCACAAGGAGGTGATACACATGGCTAACAACAGTTCAAATCAATTAGTAGTACCTGGTGTTTCTCAAGCTTTAGATCAAATGAAATATGAAATCGCTACTGAATTCGGAGTAAGTCTTGGTGCTGAAACAACTTCTCGCGCTAACGGTTCCGTAGGTGGTGAAATCACTAAACGTTTAGTTCAAATGGCTGAACAACAACTTGGTGGTTACTCAAAATAATTTTATATGATGGCTATAAGGAGCGGGACAATTGTCCCGCTCCTTTTCCTTATGTCAATATCTCCTCCTGCTGCTCCCTTTTTCAGGGTAGCTTAAAACCAAAAAATGACCTAATCCTAATAAAGAAAGAAATAAATATTTTTAAAATTTTCTAGTAAATAGTATAATGACTAAAGTGAATTTTAAAACCTATTTATAGGGGGAGAATAAATGAGTCGAGAAGAATTGCTAGCTCCACAAAAATATAATTTTGTTTCGGAGATAGAAAAGTTTGCCCAAAATGCCGATAAAGTAGCATTAAAATGGGAAAATGAAGAAGGACAAGCAAAAGAAATTACGTATTCCAGCCTATTAAAACTTGCCAATCAAATGGGAAATGTTTTAAAAGCATCTGGTTTACAAAAAGGGGATGTTGTTCTAGTAATCGTTCCACGATTAGTAGAAGCATATCAAGTGTATATAGCTGCGCTTAAATTGGGATTAACCATTCTCCCAAGTTCTGAAATGCTCCGCGCAAAAGATCTGCAATATCGGATTAAGCATGGAGAAGTAAAGGCGGTTATTAGTTATTATCCGTACATAGAAGAGCTTACGAAGATAGAAGATGTGCATTCTATTAAACGTTTTGTTTTAGGAAATGCTGTAGATGGATGGACTTATTTAGATAAAGAGGCTGAATCTGCTTCCGAAGAATTAGCTCTTTGCGAGACAGAAAAAACAGATACAGCATTTATCTCTTATACATCTGGAACGACCGGCAATCCAAAAGGAGTAGTCCATACACATGGATGGGCATATGCTCATTTACGAACAGCAGCACCAAACTGGTTATGTATTGAAGAAGGAGATATCGTTTGGGCAACAGCAGGTCCTGGATGGCAAAAATGGGTGTGGAGTCCGCTTTTATCTGTATTAGGCTCCGGTGCTACTGGATTAGTTTATCATGGGAAATTTAATCCTTCCAAGTATTTACAATTATTAGAAAAATATAAAGTGAATGTTCTGTGCTGTACACCAACAGAATATCGTCTTATGGCTAAAGTAGAAAATATAGGATCTTTCCGATTGGAAAATTTAAGAAGTGCTGTTTCAGCAGGTGAACCATTAAATAGAGAAGTAATGGATATTTTTAAGAAATACTTTAACTTAGATGTTCGAGATGGATATGGACAAACCGAAAATACGCTTTTATTGGGAATAACAAAAGGGGTTGATCTTCGTCCAGGTTCTATGGGGAAACCTACTCCAGGCAATATAGTAGAAATTATTAATGAAGATGGAGAAATTTGTGCTGTAGGAGAAGTCGGAGAAATCGCCGTACATAAAACGACACCAGCTTTATTTAAAGAATATTTTAAAGATATGGAAAGAACCAAAAATCAGTATAGAGGCGATTATTATATCACTGGTGACAGAGCCAAAAAGGATGAAGATGGATATTTTTGGTTTGAAGGACGCAGTGATGATATAATCATTAGTTCTGGCTATACGATTGGACCGTTCGAGGTAGAAGATGCGCTTGTAAAGCACGCAGCTGTTAAAGAGTGTGCAGTAGTTGCAAGTCCAGATCCAATCAGGGGAAATATTGTTAAAGCATTTGTTGTATTAATAGATGGAATAGACGGAACAGATGAATTGATTAAAGAATTGCAGACACATGCTAAAGAATTAACAGCTCCATATAAGTACCCAAGAAAAATAGAGTTTATGAAGGAGCTTCCAAAAACAACTTCTGGTAAAACTCGTCGGGTAGAATTAAGGGATAATGAACAAAAAAATGGTTAAAACAAAATTTTATTTTTAGAAAAAGATAGGAAGAAATAAAGGAATAAGCAGGATGTATCAATAATATATACATACCTGCTTATTTTTTATGTTAAATGGATTGGATTGTTTATTTAAATGTAGGAGGATTTTGATGGGAACGTTATTATACGGTGGAAATATATATACATTACAAGAGGAGGGCCATAAAGTAGAAGCCCTTTATTTTGAAGAATCCTCTATTCTAGATTACGGAGAAAAATCATCATTAGAAAAAAAATATCAGACTAGCATTGAAGATACTATTAATTTACAGGGTGATACATTACTGCCGGGTTTTGTTGATAGTCATATGCATCTTATTGGTTATGGAGAAAAGCTGTTAAGATTAGATCTTTCCGAATGCACATCAAAGGAAGAAGCACTTCTGAAGGTTGCTGATTTGGCTGAAAAAATTTCAGAAGGAGAATGGATAATTGGAGATGGCTGGAATGAAAATTTATGGAAGGAGAAATCTCCGTTATCAAGACAGGAATTAGATGCATATGTACCTAATCATCCAGTGTTGTTAAGTCGAATATGTAAACATGCGATTGCGGTAAATTCCAAGGCATTACAGCTTTCAGGAATACAGGAAAACGCTTCAGCACCATTTGGTGGGGTAATAGAACGAGATGCAAATGGGATGTTGAATGGCATATTAAAGGATCAGGCACAAGAACTAGTTAAAAAGCATTTGCCGAAAGTAACAGATGAATATGTTGAAAATGCTTTAAGAACAGCCATAAAGGATTGTTATCAATTAGGATTAACGGGTGTACATACAGAGGATTTATACTATTACCATGGGTATGAAGGAACATTGCGTGCATTTAAAAAAGTAGTGGAAGATGAAAGCTATTTCTTTCGGACTCATTTATTGGTTCATCATGAAGTGTTTTCAGAAATGGTTCAAGGTGGTGGAAAGTATTTAAGTGGTAGTGAATGGGTAGAACTGGGAGCAATGAAGATTTTTGCAGACGGTGCTTTTGGTGGAAGAACAGCACTATTAAGCAGGCCGTACCAAGATGATCCTACTACAAACGGAGTAAGTATTTTTACACAAGAAGAGTTAAACCATCTGGTCAAATCTGCACGGGAAAAAGAAATTCCTGTCGCAGTACACGCAATCGGTGATGCAGCATTTGAGATGGTGTTAAATGCTATTGAGGAGCATCCTTTGCAAGGATTTGGGAGAGACCGTTTAATTCATGCAACCATGCTTCGCAAAGATTTGCTTGAACGTGTTAAAAAATTACCGATTATCTTAGATATTCAACCGTGTTTTGTCACCTCTGATTTCCCATGGATTATAGACCGCCTTGGAGAAGATAATATGAAGTACTGTTATGCATGGAAAACATTAATAAAGGAAGGCTTGCATTGTGCTGGTGGTTCAGATGCTCCGATTGAAACGGCAAATCCTTTAGTAGGGATACAAGCTGCAGTAACAAGAACAAATAAATTTGATACGAGTGGAAAAGGATATAGAATGGAAGAAGCTTTATCTTTATATGAAGCAGTTTGTTTATATACAAAAGAAAGTGCCTATGCTATTTGCCGCGAAACGGAACGAGGCATGATTAAAGAAAACTATACGGCAGATTTTACGGTTCTTGATCAAGATATTTTTAAAATAAATAAAAAGAACATAGAAACAGTTAAAGTAACAAAAACAATTATTGGCGGACAGGTTGTTTATGATAGTGATTTCATCTCCGAAAATTAAAGCATAAAGAAAAATATACAGTAAAAAGATTAGTGCATGTTAAATAGCTAATCTTTTTTTATGTTGATTTGGCTTGTTTTCCGCTTATTTTAGCATTATAATTGGAAATATTTCGAAAATAGAAAGAAGCGATATAAATGTCAAAATATGATGTGAAGTTAGGAGCAGTTTTTGCAGCAATAGCTTATTTGATATGGGGATTATTTCCTATATATTGGAAATATCTTCAAAAGGTAGGCGCTGATGAAATATTGGCAAATAGAATTGTTTGGTCGTTTGTTTTTATGCTAATTCTTATAATGGTGACAAAAAAATGGAGAAAAGTTATTGCTACTTTAAAATCATTTAAAGAAAATAAAAAACAGGCATTTCTTTTATTTATTGCATCTATTCTAGTTAGTGGCAATTGGTTTATTTATATTTGGGCAGTAAATGCAGACAAAGTGATTGAAACAAGTCTTGGTTATTATATTAATCCTTTAGTCAGTGTATTATTAGGCATGATTGTGCTAAAAGAAAAACTAACAAAAATTCAATATCTTTCTTTTGTGTTAGCAGCAATAGGGGTCCTGATTTTGACGATTTCTCATGGTTCGTTTCCATGGATTGCTTTATCGTTAGCCTTTACCTTTGGATTATACGGGCTGATTAAAAAAATGCTTATTTTAGATTCGGAAATTGGATTAACTATCGAAACAATGTTTATTACACCATTTGCACTTGTTTATATCGTTCTTTTGTTTGTAAATGGAAACAATGCATTTTTAGCTATTTCTATAAATAAAGATGTATTATTAATGTTATCTGGTGTATTAACAGCAGTCCCATTGTTGTTTTTTGCAAAAGGCGCGCAAAGAATTCCTCTTTCCATGTTAGGATTTATTCAATATGTAACGCCTACTTTAACGTTAATACTAGGAGTATTTCTATTTCACGAAGCATTTACTTCCACTCATTTAATCGCATTTATTTTTATTTGGACAGCACTTGCCATATATTCCTTATCAAAAACAAAATTAGTTCATTTATTCAGCAAGTCAAAAAAACAACCAGAGGTGTACAGCGAATAAAGGAAGCGTTTTTAATAAGAGTTTCATATTCTTGAATAGTATGATGGATAGAGAATTTACAACCCCACAGCGTAACGAGAAGGACAGGAGATGTGCCCACAGAAAAGCGAAAAGCGCTATGCTGACTGCGGACTATTCGAGAGAGCCAAATTCTCCGTTCAGGTAAGTATAAACTTTTAATAAGATAAGATAAAATTCGGAAACATAAAGGAACATCTAAAAAAAACATAAGTTTTATCAAAAAAAGATAATTTCCAGTAAATTTACCTTTTTTTGAAACATTTTTACAAAAGCATCGTATTAACTGATGGAAGTTAATTTAGGAGGGTATATATACATGAATGGAAAAAGATGGGCAGCTTTAGGGATTGCTGCAGTTATATTTGTTTTTTCAATTATTACAAGTTTAGTTTCCATAACAGCAACAACAAATATGGAAAGTGTATTAGAAGGATTTCTAGGTGAAAGCAACGAAACATTTGCTGAAGATATAATTCAAGATGGTAACGATATGCAAAAAATCGCTGTATTAGATGTAAATGGAACAATCCAGGATACAGGGGAAGCAGGATCTTTATTATCAGCATCAGGCTACAATCATCAATCCTTTATGGAAAAATTAAATTACATAAAAGAAGATAGCAATGTTAAAGGGGTTATTATTAAAGTAAACTCTCCAGGTGGTGGAGTAGTAGAAAGTGCAGAAATACATGATAAAATCGTTGAAATAGAAAAAGAAACGAAGAAGCCGGTATATATTTCAATGGGATCAATGGCAGCTTCTGGTGGCTACTATATATCTGCCGCAGCTAACAAAATATTTGCCAGCCCTGAAACATTAACCGGTTCGTTAGGTGTTATCATGCATGGTTATAATTATAAAGGCCTTGCAGAGAAGTATGGTGTTGATTTTGTTACAATTAAAAGTGGCCCATATAAAGATATTATGAGCCCATCAAGAGAGATGACAAAAGAAGAGAAAGAAATTCTTCAAACGATGATTAATAACTCCTACGAAGGGTTCGTTAAAGTAATTGCGGATGGTCGCGGAATGTCTGAATCGGACGTGAAAAAAATTGCGGATGGAAGAATTTATGATGGAAGACAAGCAAAGGAATTAAATTTAATTGATGATTTTGGCTACTTTAATGACGTGGTTGAGCAAATGAAGAAAGACTACAAATTAAAAGATCCTCAGGTAGTAAGCTATACAGATAGTACAGGAATTGCTTCTATTCTAGGAATGAGTGCCAATAAATTAAAATTAATGGGTGAGGATAAAGAGTTAACAAACATCTTGAAACTTGTAGCTAACACAAATTCACCTCGTCTTATGTACTTATATGCAGAATAGGAGGGGTAGAAATGAATAATAATTCTGATCATAATGAAACAACTGTGCAAAGTGAACAAACAGAAAAAATAGATACTACAGCCATTGAAAAAGAGGAAACTGTTTTAGTGAACAGTGAAAATTCTATTGTAGATTCAAATGAACTAGAAATGCATTATGCAGGTTTTTGGATGAGATTTTGGGCCTATTTGGCAGATTTAGTGATTATCGGGAGTCTTAATCGAATTATTATCTATCCAATTTTTCGTTGGCTTGACCTTCCTTTACATGAGGGAGGCATATTTACACCAATTAATATTTTTACAGCGGTTATCTTTTATTTATATTTTGTGCTGATGACAAAATATTGGAAACAAACCTTAGGGAAAATGATTTTTGGGTTAAAAGTAATATCATTAAAAAAAGCGAATTTATCATGGGATACGGTTCTTTTCCGTGAATGGATTGGACGCTTTATCTCTGCAAGTATTTTAATTCTGTATATAATAGTGGCGTTTTTACCGAAAAAACAAGGCTTGCATGATTTATTTGCAGATACTGCAGTTATCCATTCAAGGTAAAACCATCGGAATATAAAAACTTTATTTTAAAGGAGAGGTCATTTATCGGTCAGAAACCTGACTGATAAATGACCTCTTTTTCTTTATAAAATTAGAATTGGAAGAAGAGTGATTGTTGAATAGCGGCAGGTGAGAGTATATTACTAGATCAAATAAAACCCATAAACTGTAATCATGTTTATTTTTTGGGGTTATTACCAATAATAAAATGTTGAAAGGTGTGGAGTGGATGAACGTATTAATAATTATTGGAATTATATTTTTTCTTTTACTTTTGCTGTTTATTTTAATCTGTTTCATCAAGCTTACCGTAAGTGTGCAATATTATCATGCTAAAGATAATGATGATGTATCAATTGAAATCAAAGCATTAGGTTTAATTAAATATAAAAAGAAAATTCCGTTAATAAAGGTGGATGATAATTCACCTACACTTGTGGTGAAAGAAGAGACAGAGATAAATGATTCAGCAGAAAATAAAAAAACAAAGCAATTTTCTGCTGAAGATTTATTAGATACTTTTTCTAATACAAGGGAACTTTTAAAGCATGTAATTAGTTTTCATCGTATTATGCGCTATTTTCTGTCTAAAGTAACAATTAAACAAATCGAATGGTATACGATTGTTGGATTAGGTGATGCGGCCCATACAGGAACAATTTCTGGTGCAATATGGGCGGTTAAGGGCGCAATAATAGGTTTGATAAGCAGTTACATGAAAATGAAGGACTTACCTAAAATAAATATTTACCCGCAATTTCAGCGAATACAATCGGAAACTTTATTTAAGTGTATGATTCAATTTCGTATAGGGAATGCTATGTTGGCAGGAATTAAAATCGTGAAATTTTGGAAAGGTGGATTTCCTAAATTTAAATCCAATTCGAAACTTACGCCTATCCAAAAATAAAAGTATAGATATGGAGGAATAAGAAGATGACAGATCATCCAATTCAAGGCTTAATGACTACAGCGATGGAAAACCTAAAAGAAATGATTGATGTAAATACTATAATAGGGGATCCAGTGGAGACTCCAGATGGAAGTGTTATTCTTACAGTGTCGAAAGTAGGATTTGGATTTGCAGCAGGTGGAAGTGAATTCACGCTGGAAAATCATTCATTACATGAAAATGCTGGTACACAGCACCCTTTTGGTGGAGGTAGTGGTGGAGGAGTTTCTATTACACCAATCGCCTTTTTAATTGTAAACGGACAAGGAGTAAAAATGGTTCATTTAGATGAAAGTACACATCTCTATGAAAAATTATTGGATATTGCACCTCAAGCAGTTGATAAAATTCAACAGATGCTTTCGAAAAATAACCAAAAATCTTCATCCGCTCAAGAAGCCCCTAGACCAAAAGAAGATATTGAATTTTAATTAATCGAAAAGTGAAATGAAAGATAAGATATAATATTCCGCTTATCATTTGGGTAAGGGAGTAAAGGTCTGACGAACAAGAGCTTGTATCGATGGAAGAGAAAATTCTTTTGTACAAGTGTAACTTGGATGTCAGACTTTTTTTATTTCAGTCAAGAGAACATTTTTCTTCGTGGCTGATCAAAGCGCTTCTGCTTTTCAGTTTTCAAATCGTTTTCTTTGCAATTAGGTTGTTTAGAGGATATGATAAAATTACTATACATACTGAACAAAATGGGGGAAAATAATAATGGCTTCAATTACTTTTAAAAACCAACCAGTAACATTACTAGGAGAAGAAGTGAAGGCTGGCGATACAGCACCTAACTTTTCTGTTTTAGCAAATGATATGTCAGAAGTAACATTAGATAGTTCGAAGGGGAAAGTTCGTTTATTTAGTGTTATTCCTTCGATTGATACTGGAGTTTGTGATGCACAAACTCGTCGTTTTAATGAAGAAGCGGCAAAATTAGAAAACGTACAAATCATAACAGTAAGTGTAGATTTGCCTTTTGCTCAGAGAAGATGGTGTGCTGCAGCAGGCATTGACAAGGTTATAACTGTTTCTGATCATAAAGAGCTTTCTTTTGGAAAAGCATATGGGGTTGCAATAGAGGAGCTGCGTTTATTAGCAAGAGCTATTTTTGTTGTAGATTCTAACGATAAAGTAACATATGCAGAATATGTTGCAGAAGCAAGCAGTCATCCTAATTATGAAGCGGCAATAGAGGCTGTAAAACTGGCGAAATAATTAATGGTTTACAAATGAATGTGCACCGTTAATAATAGGAAGAGTCTCGGAATTATTTTCGGGACTTTTTCTTTGTGGTATCAAGATTTGTGTATTTTTCATTGGTCTACCCTGAAAATAAGTATTAATTAAGTCCACAGGTGGAATACACTTTGTTTTCCTGTGGGGTACGCCTGTCCCACTAATCCTACAGGAGTCTCCATGTATTCCGGCTTCTCTCTGCTTCAGCATACAATAAACAAAATTAAAGCCTATTAGCTTAGCATGGGTGTTTACCCTGAAATAAGCGCTCTTGTATGGTCCGCAGTTTGTATATACTTCGCTTTTCATGTATTCTCTTGAAAGTCTACATTTTAGTATAATAAACCCTTGTATAATCAGTTGAAAATGAAGGGGTAATAATAATTAGGTGGTAGAAAAGATGGTTCCTGTAGAAAAATTATTTGCTGTTTTTAACGAAACAGCAACAATAGTAAAAGAAGAATTAGATTGTACTTATTTAGAAGCATTGGCTATCACTGGAGAAAATATGTTTCAAGAAGCTATATTGCAAGAAAACATAAGTGAATACAGTGCCAAAAAATTAAAAAAAAGCTATGAATCCATTTCATTAAACGAGTATAGCAAAGAAGAAATACGTAAAAGCTTCCAGTTGGCTATATTAAAGGGCATGCAAGAAAATGTACAAGCAAATCATCAAATGACACCAGACTCTATTGGAATGCTAATCGGTTATTTAGTGCAAAAGTTCTATAGGCAGCCATCCATGCAACTTCTTGATTTAGCGGTTGGAACAGGAAATCTATTAACAACGGTTATCAATCATCAACCGGATAAAACAATAAAAGCATTTGGTGTGGAGATTGATGAACTGCTCTTACAACTTGCTTATATTAATGCCAATTTGCAAGAACAGCCTGTTGAATTTTATAATCAAGATAGTTTGGAAAAGCTATTTATCGATCCAGTCGATATTGTTGTCGGAGACCTGCCGGTAGGATATTATCCTAATGATATAGGTGCAAGTGAATATATGCTTCAAGCAGATAATGGCCATTCCTATGCCCATCATCTTTTTTTAGAGCAAAGCATTAATCACCTGAAAGATGGGGGATATGCATTATGTATGGTTCCGAATGGTTTATTTGAAAGTGAACAAGCAGCTAAATTGCATCATTTTTTTAAGGAAAAAGTATATATTCAAAGTATTCTTCAATTGCCTCTTTCTTTATTTAAAAATAAACAGGCAGCAAAAAGTATTTTAGTGCTTCAAAAAAAGGGTGATGGCATAAAAGCACCAAAACAAGTGCTGCTTGCTAATGTACCAAAGCTTTCAAATATCAATCAAATGGAAAAACTACTCTCTCAAATCGATTTGTGGATAAAGGAAAATAAATAATTTTAATGTTGTAGGACAGACTTCTTCTATTATAT
>JBDNRM010000097.1:0-15003 GCA_047718615.1 Bacillus sp. (in: firmicutes)
CTTCTATTATATAGTAGATCATCTGTTTGATAGGGAAAATTAACAATTTTATAAAAAAAATCGACAAAATTATAGAAAAATGTCGAACTGTTAATTAAGTGCTTGAAATGTTTCTATTACAATGTTTAAATGGTGAATTGAGAGATATTAATTATGTCTGTTGTACAAAATAAGACTGTTCCATGTCAGACATTAAATAAAAATTGATGTTATATAAAAGGGGCGTAAACTATTTTATGGCAAAAATCATTGCAATTAACGCAGGAAGTTCTTCATTAAAATTTCAACTTTTTGAGATGCCAAGTGAAGAAGTAATAACAAAAGGCTTAATCGAGCGTATTGGGTTAAATGATGCTGTCTTTAATATTTCTGCGAATGGAGAAAAAATTAAAGAAGTGACAGAAATCCCTGATCATGAGGTAGCTGTTAAAATTTTATTAAGTAAATTAACAGAACTTGGCATTATTGCTTCATTAGATGAAATCGAAGGAATTGGACATCGTGTTGTTCATGGTGGAGAGGAATTTGCTGATTCTGTATTAATAACAAAAGATGTACTTGAAAAAATTGAAGTATTGTCAGAATTAGCGCCACTTCATAACCCGGCAAACCTTACAGGTATTCGTGCATTCCAACAAGTTTTACCGAATGTTCCTGCTATTGCTGTGTTTGATACAGCTTTTCATCAAACAATGCCTGAAAGCTCATATCTATATAGTCTTCCTTATGAGTATTATGAAAAATATGGCATCCGTAAATATGGTTTCCATGGAACATCACACAAATATGTTTCACAGCGTGCAGCTGAACTATTGGATCGTCCTATTGACCAACTGCGTTTAATTTCTTGCCATTTAGGTAATGGTGCGAGTATTGCAGCAATTGAAGGTGGAAAATCGATTGATACATCTATGGGGTTCACACCGCTTGCTGGGGTAACAATGGGTACTCGTTCTGGTAATATTGATCCGGCTCTTATTCCATTTATTATGGATAAAACAAATAGTACAGCTGATGAAGTGTTACAAGTATTAAACAAAAAGAGTGGCTTGTTAGGTATATCTGGTTTCTCTAGTGATTTACGAGATATAACAGAAGCTGCTAATGAGGGCAATGATAGAGCAGAGCTTGCTTTAACAGTGTTTGCAGACCATATTCATAAATATATTGGCTCTTATGCTGCTGGTATGAACGGTGTTGACGCAATTATTTTTACAGCTGGTATTGGTGAAAATAGTGAAATCGTTCGTGCTCGCGTGCTTAAAGGCCTTGAGTTTATGGGAGTTTATTGGGATCCGGCATTAAATAAATTATCAGGAAGCGAATCGTTTGTTAACTATCCGCATTCCCCAGTAAAAGTAATTATTATCCCAACAAATGAAGAGGTAATGATTGCTCGTGATGTAGTAAGACTAGCAAAATAATGCTGTCATATCAACGTTTCTGATGAATTGAAATTGAATAATGAGTGGATTTTATAACCACGACCATTTTTTTACCCTAACCTTCTTTTATGCTTAGTTATTAAGTGTGAAAGGAGGTTTTTTTGTGGCTAAAATGAAACGAAAATCAGAAACTCAAAAGGGAATGAGCATTGAAAAAGCAAGGGAAGTTGTTATACGAATTAAACAATTGGAAGGATTAAGTGTTCATTCGATTAGCAACTACAATAAGCTATTTAATGATTTCGAGCGTTTTTTTAATAAACGAAAACATATCAATAATTTGACTACGGATGATGCAAGGGCATTTATTGAATGGCAACTACATGACAAATTACAATTTAAAGAAGCACGTTTCAGAAAAAATAAAAAGAAAGGTGTCTCTATTAGTTCTTGTAATACTTATTTGCAATATGCAAAAGCCACTTTTTCTGCTTTGTTATCAGAAGGATTAGTCGATAAAAATATTTTTGACGTAATAAAGAATATTAAGCAGCAAGAAAAGCAAATTGACATCCTTACAGAACAAGAAATTAAAAAGATACTCAATTCATTGGATAAAAGTTGGTATGCAGATTTTAGAGCATTTGTTTTAATTTACACATTAATAGATACATTTGGAAGAATATCAGAAGTTTTAGCATTAAAAAAGCAAGATATTGACTTTGAGAAAGAATGTGTAACGTTTAATGAAACTAAAAATAATAAATTTCGCATTGTGCCTATTACTAAAAAGACAATGTATTTATTAGATGAGTTAATTGAAGAAACAAAGGGGTTTGAAAGTGAATATATCTTTTTGACAAATGCAGGGAAACGTTTACCGTCTGATACTTTTAGAAAACAGTTGAGAGAGATTGTACAAAAAGCAGGTATTGAACGAAGAGTACATCCCCATATATTTCGTCATACATCTGCCATGTTATTTCTTAAAAATAATGGCTCATTACGTGTATTGCAAAAAATTCTTGGACATCGTGATATTCAAACTACAATGATTTACAGTCATGTTTTAGATGACACAATAAAACTACAACATGATATGTATTCTCCCGTTAAACTAATCGAACAATCAGAGGGATATAAGACGAAAACTAATCAAAAAGGTAGGAGAAATAAAAAATGACCACACTTTCACACGCAATTCACATGATAGATGCTTACTTAATGCAACGCCAATATGGAACATTAGTTGTAGATGATGGACAAGCTTATTTAGAGTTAGCAGTAGGCGAATTAATCACACTAAATAATAAACATGATATTGAAGTTTTAAATGATGGAGAATATTTATCTATCACATTTGAACAAGCAGTTAACACAATGTCTACTGATGGATGGAGTTTATTTGCAGGATTACAAGCAAGAGTCAAACAATGTCCAAGTTTAGAAAAACGCTGAAACACGCATGAACACTAGGTTTCTAGCACTCTAAGTAAAATTGTACTATATGAAAGAAAAATAGGGCTAGATGGTTGCCTCCACCTAACCCCGATTCAAAATTGAATCCCATAACTAAAAAATATGGATAATTTCCCTACAATTTAATATGGAATTTCCCTGCCTTCATTCTACGAAAAAAAATCGTAGTTTGCAAGGTCTAGTTTCCTATTGTCAAAAATAGGGGAATTCCGGTCATGGTTGCCCAATAACATGACTATAATCAAAACTGGAAAGGTAGTGACTCAGCCGATGCGATAAAATGAGGATAGATAGCAATAAACAGTTCCCTATTTCTGTTTGCTATCGAATGGTGAAAGCCACCATTAAACGCTGATCGAAGGAAGGGTAGTGTGTCATTTAGGCACAGTAGGACAAGTCATAAGTAACTATATTCTTTTCTAGTCCACAAAATAACGTGGTGTCGAATTAATTAACTGAAAAGCCAAAGCGTAAAGTTATAGAAATAGTGAAACTGTGAGGGCTACTTGTAACAGTAGACTTGTCGGAGTAATCCACAACAAATAGGGTTCATACAAACGGATACCTTAACATGATATGCCATTTGAAGTTGTCTATCTTGTTGCATTGATTATTTTTTTTAATCTTTGTAACTAGGTAGTCAACCTTTCGCCAGCCGTTTTCCTGTCAATCAATCCATTTGATAAAAAGATTAAAACAAAGTCAAGAGAAAAATGACGAAATAGAGGTTTATATATCAGTATAGGGGGACAAGGGGAAATGTTAAGGGTTTAGAAAATGATGTAATGGTACGAAAAACCCTTGGGAACATTGATGTTTAAAGGGATTGTGAAAAAATGAGTCTATTTTTGTATAAGGAATAGAATAGAAAAAGAAAAGTGTTTGAAATAGAAAAACGCTGTAACCATTGATGTATATAGGTTTCTAAGGTGTTCGGAAATTCTGTACTATTTGAATAGGAAAAAAGTTAATAAAAATAAAATGTTTGAAGTTTGAGATTGCTGAAACCCTTGATATATCTAGGTTTCTAGCACATTGAGTTTTTCTGTACCTAATGAATAGGAATACAATAAGACATTTCATTGATTACCATTCTATCATGATAATGAATGAAGTATCTTACTTCAAAGTCACTTTTTGACTTTTACCTTCCTTTTTTATTGAGGGGGTGCTTATAAACACATAGGCACTCTCTCCTTTTTTTTACTCATAATTTTAACTATTTATATAAAAACCTTGTAAGGAGGTGTTGACAATGGACTTAACATCTATTCCAATTGACCAATTGGTTTCTAATGGGATATTTGCAGTATTGTTTATTTGGCTATTAGTAAATCAACAAAAAGACAGCCGAGAAAGAGAAAGCAGATTAACTACACAAATCGAAAAACAAAATGAAGCACAAGACCGAATAGTACAATCACTAGAACGATTGGAAACTCAAATATCACAATTAAAGGAGGTTAAATAATGGCTGAAATAACAAGTGCAGCATATCAAAATTTAAGAGACTATATCCAAACAAATTGGAAGTATATCGAATTACAAGATGATACTGGAGTAGCTATTATTAGGTTATCACCTTCTGACAGCAGAGTAGCTTATACAGCAGAGGGACAGACATTGAAATTACAAGTAGTTGTAAAGGGTTCTGATGCAGATATTAATACTCCTACAACATTTGCTAAGAGTGCTATATTTGATGTCGCTAGTGGAGGGACACCATATTCTTCTGAAACTTTTACTTCTTTTACAATTGAATCAGATCAAGACGAATTAACGGTTATCCATTCTATCCAAGTACCGCAAGTTGTTTAGGAGTTGATGTTTCATGTTAGGAGCAGGAACACAAAGTAATCCTTTCATCATCTCCACTCCACAAGATTTAAACGATATTAGAAATAACCTTACAGCATACTATGAGTTAGCAAATGATATTGATATGTCAAGTTTTGGAAATTTCGTTCCCGTTGGTAAAGTATCACCATTTTTTAAAGGGTTCTTTGATGGAAAAGGTTATAAGATTAAAAATTTAACTATCAATGAAACAACTGGATATATAGGTTTGTTTGGAAGCATTGCAAATGACTCATCATATATTAAAAATTTAGGTTTAGAGGATTGTAATATTTCAGGTGGAACAGTTTCAAATTGGTGTGGCTCTATAAGTGGAGTATTAAATCATGGAACAATAGAAAATTGCTATGTCACTGGTGCGGTTACAGGAAAATACATGGTTGGTGGATTAGTCGGGCAATTTCCATATGGAAAAATTAAAAACTCATATGCAAATGTAAATGTAACAGGTTTTGCAAGGGTAGGAGGATTAGTAGGTTATTCGACAAGTGTAAATTGTATAGTTGAAAATTGCTATGCCAATGGAATAACTGTCCATACAGAAGTAGGAACACCATATCCAGCAGGAGGATTAATTGGGGATGCAGTAGCTATTACAGTTACTAATTCTTATTGGGATATACAATCTAGTGGATTGACTTATAGTGAAGGCGGTATAGGAAAGACTACCGCAGAAATGAAAACTCAATCAACTTATAGTGGATGGGATTTTACTTCTACATGGGGATTTAATAATGATTATCCATATCTACAAGTTTTTGGATTACCAGTAGCACCGCCAAATGTCGTAAGTATTTCTCTTACTTCTCATATTTTACCTATTATTTCTACTGTTAATACGAATAAGAAGGTTTACAAGGTCACAGAATCGATTCTAAGCCGAGTAAACGCCTATTTGAGTAAGGAAAAACGAACAGAAAGAAATGTATCGACTTATTCCTTATCGTTGCATACAAGTGTCTTAAAATCCAATAGAACAGTTAGAAATAGCACTCAAAATGTAAATACATATATTTTACCAATTCATTCTAATGTGTACAGACATTCCAAAAAGATAGAAGAATTACTATCCTATATAAAGCCTATACAAGCCCGTATAGACGTTTTATATCCACTAAATACAAATGTATACAATGCTTATTTAAACGTCATAGAGAATCGTTCTATGGCTTCTTATACGGTTGATATGACAAGTGTAAATACAATTGAGAATCCTTTCATTAGTGAGGTGATAGAATAATGGCATTTGTAGGGGATACAATTAGATTGAGAGTCCAATTTAGGACATTTACAGGACAAGTAGTTAATCCCAATGATATTAAATTAACAATCTATGATAAGCAAAACAATCAAATACAAGAAATACCAATCACAGACAGCGATAAAGAATCAATCGGTGTCTTTTTTTATGACTACATTATACCCGATGAAATTTTGGATTACTTTGTTTTCCAATTTGGAGGGTTACATAACGATAAGCCAATCCTTGCAAGGGGAAAGGTTAATGTCAAATTTAATTAATTTTAAGGAGGTGAAAGTATGGCAGAAGAGACTACATATACACAAGAGCAATTAAACGAAGCTTTAGAAACAGCAAAGAATGATTGGAAAGAGAAAGAATTGAATCCAATTGTAAGTGAAAGAGATGAATTGCTTCAATATAAGCCTAAAGAAGTATCTGACACTGAAAAAGCATTAGCAACAAAACAGGAAGAATTGTGGAATAAAGAAGTTTCTCTTTCATTAAAGGAACATGGATTAGAAAGTTTTGCTTCTATTGTGAAAGTTAGCAATGAAGAAGAATTAACAGGAGTTATCACAACTCTAAACACATTTGTAAATGATTTAAAAGTGTCAATTGGTTATGTGCCTAGTGAACACAACAAGCAAACAGAATACAGTGCTGCTGAATCCAAAAAGGATACAAAAGGCATGATTGCTTCAAAATTTAGCAAACTATTTAACTAAAAAAATATTGGGTAGTGACCAACACTAGAGGAGACTTATTTTATGTTTAAATCATCTAATTTTACAAACGCTGAACAAATTTCACTTTCTAAAGAACTCGCAATTTTGGGAGTACAAGCAACTCCTTTAACTTCTATGTTAATGGCAAAAGGTAACATCGAGAAAGCATTAAGCACAGTTTACACATGGAGAGCAAAAACACTTGACAATGCAGAAGATTTATCAGCGGTTGAAGGTTCTGATGACATTGTTTTTTACGAGACAAGTCGAGCAGAATTAAACAATGTTTTGCAAATTTTCAAGAAGGGTGCTTCTATTTCTGGAACAGCAGTTGCAATGAAATCTACTCAATTCGCCGAAGAAGTAAATGACCGTCTTTTAGAGTTAAAAATTAATATGGAGAAAAAATTCATTAACGGTCTTAAAGCGGATGGCAGCCAAGCACCATTCAAACGTCAATTATCTGGATTAATCGAATTTGCTGATGCTTCTAATGCTGTATCGGCTACTGGTGCTGTAACAGAAGATACAGTAAAAGACGTTATGCGAAAACTTTGGAATCAAGATTTGGCAGAAGGTACAGTATATGCTTTTGTCAATGCTGATATTAAAGAGCAAATTGATGCTATCTATAAAGACCGTTATGGATACTCTCACGTAACTACTAACTTTGGTCTATTAGTAGATTCCATCAACACAAATTACGGTACAGTACACTTCGTACTATCTAAACATGTACCTGCTGACAAAATGGTAGTATTTAACGATGCTTACGTTGATCTTGCTTATTTACGTAGTCCGCATTTTGAACCACTTGCTAAGAGCGGAGATAATATCAAAGGTCAAGTTATCGCTGAAGCAACTCTTAAAGTAGGTTCACCTAAAGGTGTAGCAGTCGTAACAGTAGGATAATCATACATAGTTAGGGGCGTTCCTTCAAATAGAAGGAGCGTTCTTTTTATTTAATCAAAAGGGAGAAAATAAAAATGAACATTAAGGAAGTGTATTTTTTAAAACGCAGACAAAAGAAAATATCCATGCAAAAGTTAGCAAAATATATAGGTTGTTCCCAGTCACTGATAAGCAGATATGAGACAGGAGATTGTGGAATGGTGCAAAAAAAGATTGACTTATACAGAGAATATATAGATAAAAACTAATCACATAAAAAATTCGAGAAGGAAAGTAGAGGTGAAAAAGTGAGAGTTATAGTTATTCGATATGACTACTCCTTCTTTTAGTTTCAGTATATTAATTAAAACAATTAATAAAATTTTTACTGAGGATTAAAAGGAGGAATCTGAGTGTACTTTTTGTACATTCGGAGGGTCATATACGACACACGTTGTATATAGAATGAGAGGGTAGTAGGAGAGTTTCACAACTTTTGCTATTACAAAATGAATGAATATTACAGAAATTTATGTCCGGAATGGGCA
The DNA here is from genome assembly GCA_047718615.1 of Bacillus sp. (in: firmicutes). Lineage (GTDB taxonomy): Bacteria > Bacillota > Bacilli > Bacillales > Cytobacillaceae > Niallia. The sequence goes on from JBDNRM010000097.1 coordinate 8,129, forward strand.
AAGGAAATCCAATTACAACATGATTTAGTGCTAGGTGATGATGCTGATAGCTTATTATCTTGTAATTTGCTTGAAGAAATAACAAATGGATTATGGAAAGTAAACTATTTTTATGACTTTGAGGACATATACAGAGCAAATAAGACCAGTGAACGCATAATTGGTGTGGATATGGCATTTACTAAACAAGGTGCAAGATGTTTTGATAACCACGTTAGTAGAGCCTATCCGAATGATACATACAACAAAAATTGCATGAATCTTAACTTTTACAAAGATTATATCAGTGCGACAAAAAATTATTATAAAAAATATCCATTTTCGACTTTAATGTTAATTATGGCTTATTATGACATTCCACTTCCTAAAAGTGATGCCGGTAAAGCTATTATATTAGCTATTGATTCATCACATAAAGGACATTACACGAATAATTCTTATTTTAAACAAATACATACAGATTGGCTAGAATTACTTGGATTTGGTAGTTTAGTAGACATATTAAATAAAAGAGATATGGCATTTTTTAAAAAAGTACAAGAGTATTTCGGACTAAGTGAAAAAGTGTATCTGAATGAAGATGGATTACTAAAAACGGACATAAAATTAGAATTAATACAACCATATTTAGATTGGGATCTAGGTTTATCTGATAAAAAATTTAAGCTAATCAAACAATTTGAAAGAGAAGGTCATAGTGTAGGTGAAAAGAGACTTCCCAATAAAGAGGATATTATCTCATTAGCATTTACTGGTAAGGAATACATATCATATACGCATAGAGGGTGATTATTCACCTTCTATGTTTGACTTTCTTTGACTATTTGACCAAAATTGACTATAATTAATCTTATTAGGAGGAAAAATTTATGAAAAAATCATTCTTTTTTTGCTACAACAAACACGTATCGGAGTTTTTATCAAGTAAATATATTCCATTTATTACAGTGGCAAAAGATGTGAAAACAGGGAAAATTTTTAGTTTATATCAAATTGACGAACACTTACAGGCAGCACTTGACGAGTATAAAAATAGATAATCTTGGAGTTCAACAGTTGAACTTCGGTCTTTGACAAATAACTAATCTTAAACATAATCGGAGGATATATAATCTATGACATATGAAGAACTAGAAAACTACTTAAAATATGATGAACAAGAAAGCAAAATCTTTATGCCTAATGAAATATTTGAGGACTTGCAGAACAATATCAAAAATGGTACGCACATTGCAGTAGCATATTCCTTTTATTATTTAATCTCATGGTTGTACAGATATACCAAATATCTTGATGTAATTGAAAGTGTTAAAGATATAAAGAAAATACTTGGTTATAATCCGAATGCTAAAACAATAGACTACATAATTAAAAAGAATGGAATATTGGATATAATGGGATATACTTCCACTGAAAGAGATTTTCCGATTATATGGCATTTTAAAGATGATATATACGATTTTGAAGAATTATCATTTACTATGTTTAGTGAAGATAGAGAACTATTACCAACGGATTTTTTAAATAAAGTAACCAATAGATTTGTGATTAAAGAGCCGATCAAAGGATTATATAGAACTCAAGAAGATTATGAGGACGGACATCAAAATGGAACATTCTTTGAAGTAGATAATACTCATTTAATTCCGTTTGAAGTATTTATGTATTGTATGACAAATAAAAATATCGGCTGCACAGGGTTCTATTTATACAGTTACATTAAGATGATGAATCAAAAGTATAAAGGTGCATATGATTGTCCTATGTTGACATTAGCAGAGGATACAGGATTAGCCAACAGAACAATGAAGGATTACTTGTCAAAGTTAAGACAATATAAACTTGTCGAAGGTATCCATAATCAAGAATTTTTCTGTACAGCATTGGATAAAGGAAAACGGAAAGCAAACTCATACATAGCGAATGATTGGGTAGTATTCTCCGGTAAGCCTATTTCATATGAGAAAATAAAGGTGATGGAAGCGAAAGAATATTTTCAAATGTTGGAGGATAAACGGAAGAAAGAGGAAGGGGAAACGGAATCATTCCCACTCGATATGCTACCCTTCTAATGCGAAATCCAAAAGGTACGTTTTTCGCCCTACATATAATATAGGTGATTAACCTAGTCAGATTATGTTATATGTGATTATTTAAAAGGTTACTTATTTGCCCTACATATTATATATATTAATAGACTAATAGTTAAATATGAAAAGTAAAAAGTATATCTATATTAAGTATAGGGCGAATATCGTACCTTTTGAAAATATTAATTAAATTTAAAATTAATAGTAAATTATAAGCATATTAAAAATGAGGAATCAAAAGTTTACAACTTATATTAAGTATAGGGCAAAAAAGCAACCTTTTGACATTTCAATTGTGGGGGAGGGTATCACAAATATGTGATGCTCTTTTTGTCGTGTACGAAATTTAGTGTTCCAAAATATGGGGGATGGGAAACTGTCCTCCTTTTTTATATTCATATTAAATTAATCGAATGGAGAATGATAAAAATGAAAAAATCATATGAACAAATTAGAATGGAAATGGAAGCAGAATTTAAACAACTACATAAATCTATTGACAAAGTGATTGATAGCACAAATAAGCAAGTTGAAAGTTTCGAGAATCTACGTAAATTATTAGGCTATACGGACGGTGATAAATAATGAACATTTACGAAGCAATGGATCAATTACCAAACGAAAAAAAGCTATATTTTAGTTGGAAGCATGATATTCGTTTTAAACGAGATATTAAAAAGAAATCAGCAGATGACTTTTTGAAGGAAGTAAACAGGAAAACACTTGATGGGTTTGTCAAATGGGAAAAATCAACCGAATACAAGCAATTGTTAATGTTGTTATTGGACAGTAAGATTGCTAATGACTTTGAGGAAATATATCAAATTGTAACGGCTAAGGCTAAAGATGGTGACGATAAAACTATTCGTCTATTTTTTACGATGTATAAGGAAGTACAAGCAAATGCTAAACTTGCAGCCAAAACATTTGAACCTGTACATGATGAAGAAAAAGAACAGGAAGAAGATGGCTTAGTGTTGGATTAAAAACGAGTATGTACTCGTATTTTGCTAGGTCATGGGTGTAAGTAATAATCTGACTCCCCAAAGAGTTGGCGGTTGAAAATTATAGGAGGAAATTAAAATGAAAAAAGATATTTTAACAATTAAAAGTAATATAGATTGGTTATTGATAATTGCTATTTGTGGATTTATTGTTGAATCGGTTGTATTAATAATGGGATAGTGAGTCCATGAGAAGGACTTGTTTTGAGGGGTACTGAATGGTACGGGGGAGTGTACTTTTTGGTATGCTCTCTTTTTTTATGCTTGGAGGTGAGAAAATGGCAATAATAAAAGGTAAAAATAATAGACTACAAAAAGTATTAGGTGATTTTCGACTATTTGCTAAAAATTTTATCAAGATTATTGATAATAATGGTGATAGTGTACCGTTTGTATTGAATCCCGAACAGGAACAGTTTACCAATGAAATGACTAAGTATAATGTGATTCTCAAAGGACGCCAAATTGGAATGACAACACTTTCATTGGCATATATGATTTTTTCAGCATGTACAAAGTCCGATACGAGTTACTTAATGATGACTCACCATAATAAAGTAACACAATCATTGTTGCGTAAGTTGAAGAAAATGTATAAATCCCTTCCACACGACAAGTATCCTAACCTATTTCCTACTCTTGAAATATCCAATAGGGATGAAATATACATGTCAAATGGCTCTAGGATACAAGTTGCTACTGCTGGTGGTGAGGATAGTATCAGTGGTAATACATTTGAATTAATCCATTTGTCCGAGATGGCAAAGTATCCAAACGAAGCACAAGAGGAAATCATAGCAACGAGTATTCCTGCATTGGCTAAAAACCCTAACAGTAAAATTATTATTGAATCAACGGCAATGGGCTACAATACATATCAAGAAATGTTCATGAAAGCATTTAGAGGTAAAGAATCTGTATGGAAAGCACACTTTTATTCATGGCTTGCAAAGGCTTATAGTAGCCAATTTAAGCATAGTTTTGATGAAGCCGAAGAATGGTTCAAGGTACATAATAAAGGGGCTAGAATGGCTTCTAAGGACTTAGAACATGATGAAATAGAACTAAGAGAAAAGCATGGTGCTTCATTTAGACAGTTAATGTTTAGACGGTATTACATAGAAACAAACAGTATTGATAAGTTTCATCGTGAATTTCCTACTACACCTGATGAAGCTTTTGCGGAAAGTAATATGTCTGTATTTGATACAAAGATAATTATTGAACGATTGCAGAATGTAATGAATCCGTTATCCATGAAAGAGATAACAGTCGATATACCTAACTTATTAAAGCCATATCTCAATAAAAGTTTATTCCTATATCATCTACCTAAGAAGGGTATTAAACATTATGGTGGGGTGGACGTTGCTTCTGGTACTGGTGGAGATAATGATAACTCAACTTGCACGATATATAGTGCAGAAGGGCAGCAAATGGCTTCCTTCTATGCAAATGATGTTCCTGTCTATGAGTTTGCTAAAATAGTGAACAGTTTAGGCAGGTTTTTTAATTATGCCTATATATGTGTAGAACGCAATAGTTATGGATTGCCATTGCTAGAAAAGTTACGGAAAGAATATGGATACATGAATCTATTGAAACAAAAAGTATTCGATCAAAAGGGTAAAAAGAAATTGCAACTAGGATTCATGACTACTACCACAACTAAGCCTATTTTAATCAATGATTATAAAGAAAACTTTGAACTAGGCATGATAAATATAGAATGTGTTCAGACATTGGAAGAGATGAAAATATTCCAAGAAATTAAAGGGAAAATGGGTAATAAAAAGGGTGCTAATTTACATGATGACTTGGTAATAGCTAATGCAATGGCTTGTCAGGCAATGAAACAAAGTAAATATTATGTGGATATTTAATATCTGATGCAAACAATCCTTCTATGTGAAGGAGAGGTTCATTGTGAACCTGTTATATATATAGAAAGGGGAAAGAGAATGGATAAATTAGAAAAGTATATCAAAGAGAAGTATGATAATGATACTAATTGGTTCGTTGAAGAAGTGGAAAATATCGACAATCAACAACGAGTAAATGATATATTAGAAAAGAAATATTACCTAAATGGTAATCATAAAATATTACATAGACAGTCGTACAAATACAATGGGAAAGAGTTTACTCCACGTAAAATTGTATTGCAATATGCTAAAACGTTATTAAACTTTCAGAAGGCTTATTTATTGCAGAATCCATTAACATTAACTGGGACTGAAAATATCGTAAAAGAGTATCAAAAAGTCAATAAAAAGGCGAAATATGACCGTTTAAACATGAAAATACTGGACAAAGTGCTTAAATATGGACAAGTTGCTGAATATGTGTATATAGAAAATGGGGTTATTAAATCAAAGTTGATAGATGCAGGTGAAGGGTATCCTGTTTATGATGAGGAGAATAATCTTATTGCGTTTATACAGGCATATGTAAATGATGGCATTAGCTACTATACAGTGTTCAAAAATGATATTGTAGAAAAGTATAATAACAAGGGTGGAGAGTCTATTCAATTAACGGATAGATATGTCAATCTAAGTGGATTGCCAATTGTTTATAACAATGAAAATGAATTGAGTGATACTGAGGGCAGAAGTGAATTAGATGATTGGATTAGTATATTGGATTCGATGGAGGATTTAATCAGTAAATATACGGATAGTTTCTATAAGTTTATGAATCCTATTCCAGTAGCCATTGGACAACAATTGAAGGGTGAGGGGCTACCTTCTGATGTAATAGGGGGAGGAATAAGCCTAGATGATGGTGCGGAGTTTAAAATGGTGGGGAATCAATTAGATTATCATTCCTTTGAAACTATCTATAAGACATTGTTACAATCATTGCTAGATGTATCACAGACACCTGCGGTTAGTTTAAATAAGACGGATATTAGTAATCTTAGTGAGGTTAGTATCAAGTTGCTATTCCAATTGGCTAACATTAAAGCAGGAATGAATGAACAGTTTATGCGTGATAGTATAGAGCAACGATTCGATAAGATTAGAGTATTGTTAGGATACTTAGGTAAACAGTACAGTGAGGATGAATATGAGACATTAGATATAGTATTCCAATATGCTACACCTTCTAATGATAAAGAGATTATTGAGAATCTTAAAGCATTAAGAGAGATGGGAGCAATTAGTTTAGAAGGAATATTAGAGGACAGTCCGTATACTACTGATGTACAGTTTGAGTTGAATCGAATAGTTAAAGAAGGAAATAGTGTACATAATGATGATAAGGATAAGGAAGAGAATAAAGAGGTAACGATATAATAAGAATGTAGGAGTGTCAAGGGATTGGACTTTATGAGTATATATTGCCCTGCGCTTACATGTTATACGGTGGGGGGGTATATAATATATATAGGGTTCTAAAATGGAACGAAATTTTTATTTTTTGTAAAGTTAATCTACTTGACACTTCCATTTCTATAATATATCGAATAATCCTTATGCAGTATTTTATGCATTATTTTGTATGTGTATAGGGAAATAATAAGAAACTAAATCTACTGCTTGTCTATTGATTATACAGTCATAAATGGCTACAAATAAGCGTTTTGGTACTGTTTTGTATATTATTTCCATAATAACGATGGAATGGTTATTCTATCGTCTTTTTTAGGTGGTTTAGAAACGTTGATTTATCAATATGTCTATATTTTCCTTGTTAACATAATGTATGCTATAGGAATCTCATATACACATATACGCGCCCAAGACACAAGCGCATTAGACAGATTCCCGCCGAG
>JBDNRM010000098.1:0-14891 GCA_047718615.1 Bacillus sp. (in: firmicutes)
ATATAAAATGAAATTAAAATTTCTACTAATTATCCTTTTATTGTTATCTACTATCTCCTTATTTGTAGGAGTAATAGATATAAACCCATTAAGTATTTTTCATCTCACAGAAAATCAAAAGGAGATTCTGCTAATAAGTAGGTTTCCACGTTTAATCAGTATCATTATTGCCGGAATGAGCTTAAGTATTTGTGGACTTATTATGCAGCAAATTACGAGAAATAAATTTGTTTCACCTACAACGGCAGGTACCATGGATTGGGCAAGGTTTGGTGTGCTAATTGCTTTGATGATGTTTACTTCAGCGAGCCCCATAACCAAAATGCTGATTGCTTTTTTATTTGCTTTATTAGGAACCTTTTTATTTATGAAAATTTTAAATCGAATAAAATTTAAGGATGCTATCTTTATTCCGCTTATTGGATTAATGCTTGGAAATATCATTAGTTCCATCACTACCTTTTTTGCACTCAAATATGATTTGATTCAAAATATGTCCTCTTGGCTGCAAGGAGACTTTTCCTTAATTATGCAAGGAAGGTATGAACTATTATATATAAGCATTCCGATAGTGATTATTGCTTATTTATTTGCTAACAAGTTTACAATCGCAGGAATGGGAGAAGATTTTGCTAAGAACTTAGGCCTGAACTATAAAAAAGTTGTTAATATTGGATTAATCATAGCAGCGTTAGTATCATCTGTTGTTTTGTTAACAGTTGGAACAATTCCTTTTTTAGGACTAATTATTCCAAACATAGTATCGATCTATAGAGGCGATAACCTGAAGCATAGTTTATTACATACTGCATTACTAGGAGCAGTGTTTGTACTTGTCTGTGATATTTTAGGAAGAATTATTATTTATCCTTATGAAATATCAATTGGATTAATGGTTGGTGTTATTGGAAGTGCCATATTCCTTTATTTATTATTAAGGAGAAAAACATATGAAGCAGCTTAAAATAAAAATACTATTATTATTGCTTCTAGCTAGTATTTTAATTTCCATTTTTATGTTAATAAAAGTGAATCCATATAATTGGGGATATGTTCTTCCTAGAAGAGCCGTTAAAATTATGGCTATTATTTTAACAGGTGGTTGTATAGCTTTTACCTCACTCGTATTCCAAACCATTACAAACAACAGGATATTAACGCCAAGTATTTTAGGCCTCGATTCCCTTTACTTATTTATTCAAACTTTCGTCATTTTCTTTTTTGGCTCCAAAAATTTTACGCTGATGAATAGTAATATGAATTTTCTTTTATCTGTTGCAATAATGATTGTATTTACAACAATACTTTATCAATTATTTTTTAAAAGAGAAAATCAAAATATTCTACTGCTGCTCCTTATCGGAATTGTACTAGGAACTTTTTTTCAAAGTTTATCCTCTTTTATGCAGATGTTAATTGACCCTAATGAATTTCTTATCGTTCAGGATAAAATGTTTGCAAGCTTTAATAATATTAATGTAAACATCTTAATAATTAGTAGTATAGCTGTTACTGGGGTAGCTATATATACTTACAGGTTTAGTAGATTCTTTGATGTGATGTCACTTGGCAAAGATCAAGCTATTAACCTCGGGATTGATTATGACAAAGTGGTTAGAAATATGTTGATTGTTGTTGCCATATTAGTATCAATAGCGACTGCATTAGTGGGTCCAATTACTTTTTTAGGACTGCTTGTTGTTAACTTAGCACGGGAATTTATGAAGACATATAAACATAGCTACTTACTAGCAAGTTCTATCCTATTCAGCATCATTGCATTAGTAGGCGGTTTGTTAGTGGTAGAAAGAGTGTTTACCTTTTCAGCCACAATTAGTGTGATTATTAACTTTATTGGCGGTACATATTTTATTTATTTACTTTTAAGGGAGAGGAAAGCATGGTAGAGGTTAAGAATGTAGTGAAGCAATTCAGTGGAAAAAGTGTCCTTGAAAATGTTTCTCTTTCCATTGAAAAAGGGAAAATAACCTCTTTTATCGGTCCGAATGGTGCTGGTAAAAGTACGTTGCTAGCTGTTATAAGCAGATTGTTGAAAGCTGATAGTGGTGATGTCTTCATAGATGGAGAAAATCTTAAAAATAGCAATAATAATGTCCTTGCTAAAAAAATTTCTATTTTGAAACAAGCGAATCATATTAATCTGCGCTTAACAGTTAAAGAGCTAGTCGGTTTTGGAAGGTTTCCATATTCACAAGGAAAGCTGACAAAAGAGGATGAAAGATTTGTTGAGGAAGCTATTGAATATATGGAATTGGCTGAGATACAACATAAATATTTAGATCAGCTTAGCGGTGGACAAAAGCAAAGAGCATATATTGCAATGGTAATTGCTCAGGATACAGAATATATTCTGTTAGATGAACCACTAAACAATTTAGATATGAAGCATTCTGTACAAATAATGAAAGTCTTAAGACGAATGGTAGATGAATTAGGAAAAACAGTTGTAATTGTTATACATGATATTAATTTTGCCTCTGTGTATTCGGATAATATTGTGGCATTAAAAGACGGTCGAGTTGTTAATAATGGACCAGCAAATGTCATTATAAATCGATCCATTCTAAAAGATATTTATGAAATGGACATGCAAATTGAGGAAATTAATAACCAAAAAATCTGCGTTTATTTTGCTTAATCAAAATCGTAAATTATTGATTTGCTAGAAGGCAGCTAGTGGTAGCAAAAAGAAAGGGGGCAGTGCTGTTATGGAATAAGACTTTGTAAAAAGTCACTTGGCTAAAAGTACCATAATAACACTACCACTGGAATAAAAAATAGTTTCAATAGCAAGAGAGCATTCTAGGAAAATGTTCACTAGCTGAAACTATCTCTTAATATCTAATCATAGGATATTCTGTTTTCCATTGCAATGAAATCAATTTAAATATAATAAAAATGGAGTTTGGAGTGTCTAATTTGAAAAAATTATCTATTTTATTTGTAGCATTGATAGTGACTGTTTTGGCAGCTTGTGGGAATACATCTACTACAGGCTCTAATAATAAAGAAGAGAAGGCAACTGAAGTAACAATTAAACATGAACTAGGGGAAGCAAAAGTTAAAGTGAATCCTAAAAAAGTGGTAGTTTTTGATTTTGGAATTCTAGATACTTTGGATAAGCTAGAAGTAAAGGTAACAGGAGTTCCACAAAAAAATATACCGGAATATTTATCAAAATATAAAGATGCATCATATAAAAATGTGGGTGGCTTAAAAGAACCAGATTTTGAAGCAATTAGTGAGTTGGCTCCAGATGTTATTTTTATCTCAGGAAGACAATCCGCTGCTTATGATGAATTAAGCAAGATTGCCCCAACCGTATACGTGGCAGTTGACAGTGCCAATTATGTAGAATCATTTAAGAAAAATATGAATATTATCGGAGAAATCTTTGATAAAAAGCAAGAAATCGCAGATGAGTTAACAAAGTTTGATGCATCAGTTGCAGAAATTAATGAGAAAGCAAAAGCAATAGAAGGAAAGTCTTTAGTTATATTGGTGAATGATGGAAGTGTTAGTGCGTATGGTTCTAAATCAAGATTTGGAATTGTACATGATGTTTTTGGATTAGCACCAGCGGATGAAAAAATAGAAGCATCTACACATGGGCAAAGTATTTCATTTGAATATATTGCTGAAAAAAATCCAGAATACTTATTCGTCGTTGACCGAGGTGCTGTGGTAGCAGGGGAATCCTCTGCTCAAAAAGTATTAGACAATAAGCTTGTTAACGGTACAAATGCAGCAAAAAATGGTCATATCATTTATTTAGATCCTAATTACTGGTATCTATCTGGTGGAGGACTTGTTTCTGTAGAAGAAATGGTAAAAGAGATAGAAGCAGGCATAGCAAAATAATTTGTCTTAATAAAACCATCTAATCCTCATTTCAAGGGTTAGATGGTTTTTTCGTTTTTAGGAAATTTTAAATGAAATGGGATGGTGGATAACTAGGCGGTTGTGTTCGCATTCAGCTCCAGCGCCTAGCTCCTGTAAACATTTTCTTCAGAGCTGTTCAAGACACTTACGCATTTGTTCTAGTTTAGAAAGTGTAGGCTGTGAATCAACCAATTACTTCGCATGGAGTAGTGATAGTAAAGGAGAAAGTTTTCTATAGGAAATTAGGATATAAATATTGCATTTTCAACTTAAAGAATCCAATATATAAGAAGAAAATAATATTAAATTTATGCAAGATAAGGGAGGAATAGTATGACTGTGAGATTTGGAATTGTCGGAACAAATTGGATAACTGAGTCTTTTATCCAAGCTGCCAAGCAAATAGAAGATTTTTCATTAACAGCAGTGTATTCACGAACAAAGGAAAAAGGAGAAAGCTTTGCTGGAAAATATGGAGCGGAAAACGTATTTACTGACTTAAAGGAAATGGCAGAAAGCGATTGTTTGGATGCTGTTTATATTGCGAGTCCTAATTCTCTTCATGCGGAACAGTCTATTCTTTTTTTAACAAATAAAAAACATGTGCTCTGTGAGAAAGCGATTGCATCAACGGTGAAAGAGTTAGAGAAAATGGTTGCTGTAGCAAAAGAAAATAATGTCTTATTAATGGAAGCATTAAAAACAACCATGCTGCCTAATTTTCAAACGGTTCAAAAGAATCTGCATAAGATTGGAAAGGTACGCCGTGCTTTTGCAAGTTATTGTCAATATTCCTCTCGTTATGATGCATATAAAGAAGGAAACATCTTAAATGCATTTAAACCAGAACTATCGAATGGCTCTTTAATGGATATTGGTGTTTATTGCATTTATCCGATGGTAGTATTGTTCGGAAAACCTGTATCAGTAAAAGCATCCAGTTATTTATTAGAGACAGGTGTAGATGGAGAAGGAAGTATTTTAATGAGCTATAAAGAGATGGACATTGTGATAATGTATTCGAAAATTACCAACTCATATATTCCTTCTGAAATACAGGGAGAAGAAGGGAATATTTTACTAGATCAAATGAACACACCGAAAAAAGTAGATATTTATTATCGAGATGGAGAAAGGGAAGACATTACTCAGCCGCAAAAAGAAGAATCCATGTATTATGAGGCAAAGGAATTTATAGAACGCATTAAAGCAGGTGAAATTGAATCGACCATTAATACACATGAAGTATCTTTAGCAGTAATGGGAATAATGGAAGAGGTTAGAAAACAAACAGGTATTATTTTTCCAGCCGATCATGAATAGCTGAGAAGATTTAAAAACCAAAAATTTTAAAAGAATAAAGCTGAAAATGTTGCTATACATTTTTAATAAAGGTGATTATAGTTAAAGAAGATATACAAATGTAAGCGCTATTGTAAACGGCTGCTGTTAAGGAAAGGGTGAAGGAAATATGACGTTATTTGGAGCAATTGAGGCTGGTGGAACAAAATTTGTTTGTGCAGTTGGATATGCAAATGGAGAGATTAAAGATAAAGTATCTATTCCGACAACAACCCCTGATGAAACAATGCCAGAGGTTTTAGCCTTTTTTCAAAAGCATCAAGTGGAAGCGATCGGAATTGGCTCATTTGGACCTATTGATGTAAATAAAAAAAGTGGAACATATGGAAATATAACAACTACTCCAAAATTAGCTTGGAAAGACTATCCTTTATTAGAAACGGTAAAGAAGGCTTTTTCTGTTCCAGTTGAATTTAATACAGATGTAAATGCGGCAGCACTAGGAGAGGCGATACTAGGAGCAGCAAAAGGAGTGGACAGCTGTTTATATATCACAATAGGTACTGGCATCGGAGCTGGAGCCTACATCCAAGGAGAATTATTACAAGGATTAACACATCCAGAAATGGGCCATATTCTAGTAAGACGACATCCAGAAGATACGTTTACAGGAAGATGCCCATACCATGGAGATTGTTTAGAGGGATTGGCATCAGGTCCTGCAATTGAAGCACGCTGGGGAACAAGTGCCAAGCATTTAAGCGAAAAAGAAGAAGTTTGGGATATAGAAGGATATTATATCGCACAGGCACTTATGCAGTATATTTTGATTTTATCTCCTGAAAGAATCATCTTAGGCGGCGGTGTGATGAATCAGTCCCATGTATTCTCGGCTATTTATAAATATTTACAAGAATTTTTGAATGGTTATTTAGCATTTCCGGAATTATCATCTAATATGGCAGAATACATTGTCAAACCAGGACTTGGTGATCAGGCAGGAATCACTGGTGCTATCCTTTTGGCAAAAAAAGCTTGGAATGAAAGCAAGGAGTTTGTTATTAAATAGACTTATTTTTTCATTCTTACGGAATTTCTATAGGCGTAAAAAAGTGTTAGGAACAAGGGGGTGTTCAAAAGTCTATTTATCGACAATTGGATGCCCTTTTTTAATTTTGTCATATGGTTTTGGTCGCAATCCATTTGTGGAACGCTAGTACTTATTTTTCAAGTTTCACAAGCTTCAGCCTGTTTTCTACTTCAAAGATCTGTTTAATTGTAAATCCTAATTTTATATATAACTGCAATGCTGGTTTATTATCTGCTGCTGTACATACAATAATTCGTTTTGACTTTTTTTGTATAATATAATCAAGCAGTTTTGTTGCAAAACCTCTGCCAAATAAAGAGGGGTGAACAACAAGTCGACAGATTTCTAGATACTCGGCTTCCTCCTTAAATGAAATAACGGCAGCTAATCGATTGTTGCTGTACACCCCCATGAAAGTTTCCTTGCATGTTTGAATGCTTAAATAATCTTCCTTTAAAGGCGGTAAATCTTCATACTGAATAATTTGTGCCTCTACTTTGTAAGCAGCTGTTTGAAGCTCTAAAATTTCCTTTGCTATTTTTGAGTTAGTTTGATCTAGTTCTATGACCATCATATTATTTGCCTTTCTTTTTATCTGTCTTTATTTTGAGGATATGAATGAAATGCTACCCTGAAAATAGGTTTATGCTCTCTGTTTCTTTTTATATGCCATGGTGTGAATCTCTATTAATGTGGAGATTTTTTTCTGCATTCCCTTCTTGATAGAGTAAATTTTAGCACATACAAAAATACTCTAAAAGGGGGAAGCAGTTGTGAAGCTTGCGACACAGATCATTATAAACTTCATCTAGTCCTCTCTCTTGAGGCAGAAAAGTTTTGATACATGATAAAACATGAAGTATTCCTTACCAGGCGTGTTGACTAACTAATAACTCCCTAAAAAAAGTTTTTTAAATTCGGGATTCTGCCCCCATTATGGTAATGCTTTCGGACAGTACCCCCTCATTTTCAATGGAATTTGGTTCTGATTGCCATTTTTAAATCGAAACAGGTAAACTGTACTGGTTTAAAAAGCTACTTAACGTTTCATAGGATAAGTCTGTCTATTTTTGGGAGAATCAACACTCTAGATTCCTTACATAAGTTTTTATGTTTTAGGTATAGTGATGCTTCTTTTATCATGAAGGAGATAAGAACAAAAAATAAAAAGTATGAACAAATTATTTCCTAACCATTAACAATGATTTAAATATAGGAAAAACGATTGCGAAAATAATAGAATAGCGTTTTAATGGAAGAAATTGAATAATAAAAAGGTTAGAAGAGGTGCAAATATGAAAGTATTAGTAATAGAAGATAATGAAAGTGTTTGCTCCATGCTCGAAATGTTTTTTGAAAAAGATAATTTTAAAGGGAAATTTATTCATAATGGATTGGCTGGCTATCAGCATTTCTTGAAGAATGAATATGATCTTATTGTCCTTGACTGGATGCTGCCTGGAATGGATGGTATAACAGTATGTAGGAAAATAAGAGAGATAAATAAAGAAATACCGATTATTATGTTAACGGCGAAGGATTCAGAATCCGATCAAGTGCTGGGATTGGAAATGGGCGCAGATGATTATGTAACAAAACCATTTAGCCCGCTCGCATTAACTGCTAGAATGAAGGCAGTTGCAAGAAGATTGAATAAACAAGACGGGGAAGATGCCAAAGAAGCAAGTATTGTCAAAATTAATAAAGAAACAAGAGAGGTTTTTATTCAAGATAAAAATATTCCGAACCTTACTCCAAAAGAATTTGAAATCTTATCTTTTTTTATACAACATCCAAGGCAAGTATTTTCAAGAGAACAGATTTTGGAGCAAGTATGGGGTTTTCAGTTTTACGGAGATGATAGGACGGTAGATGTTCATATTAAAAGGTTAAGAAGAAAGATTGGCCGCGATAACCAGCCATTCTTCCATACGATATGGGGGGTAGGCTATAAATTTGATGAAACGGTGGTAGTGAATGAGGATTAAATATATTTATCAGCAATTAATTAGCCATATAAGCGTTATTATTGTTGCATTTTTAGTGGTAAGTCTAGTTTTTACCAAGTCTGTCGAGAGTATCGTTTTAAAATTAAAAGGGCAGGAGCTATATGATTATGGAGTAAATATACTTGGTGATCTGCAAAATACGTCTTTTCTTGATTCCGGTCAATCGACGCTCTTTAATTATGCAGATGTTTTAAGAGCAAGAGGCATTAATTTTGGCTTATTTGATACACAGAGAAATGAACTGGTTAATATTGGTGGGCATCTTTCCATAACTGCTAAAGAGTGGAATAAAATTAAAGATGGAACGAAGCCGTTAATTGAGAGCAGTACAGTGCGTGGAAATAAAGAAGTTACATTGGTTGCTATTCCTTATCAAATAAATGGACATGTAGCAGGGGGAATTGTGTTGACAGCCCCGTTAAGCTATTCTCAACAAATGATTAATCAAATCAATCGTTATTTAGTATATACGGTTATTTTTGCATCAGGTGTTGCTTTGCTGTTAAGTTTTTTATTATCCAGGATTCATGTTAATAGAATCAAAAAACTGCAAGAAGCAACAAGTCTTGTCTCTGTCGGTGACTATAATATAAAAGTTCCTTCTTCTAATTTTGATGAAATAGGGGAATTAGCGAATGATTTTAACAGGATGGTCGGAAAACTGCGAGAATCAAAGGAAGCAATTGACGCATTAGAAAATAGAAGAAGACAATTTATGTCAGATGTATCTCATGAGATGCGCACCCCTTTAACTACCATTAGTGGAGTGATAGAAGGATTAAATAATAATATGATTCCAGAACAAGAAAAAGGAAAAGGACTTCATTTAGTAAGTCAAGAAACAAAAAGACTTATTCGTTTAGTAAATGAAAATTTGGATTATGATAAAATTCGTTCGAATCAAATTGTGTTAACGAAAGAAATGATTCAACTGCAAGAGGTTCTCGAAATAATTCAGGAACAGTTATATACACAGGCAGAGGAAAAAAGGATAAAAATTGATGTAGCTGTTGAGGATGATGTGGTGATATTTGCAGATTATGATCGTTTAGTTCAAATTATTATTAATATAACTAAAAATAGTATTCAGTTTACTGAAAATGGTTTTATTTGGCTTCGTGGCAGAATGGAAGGAAACAATACTATTATTGAAATAGAGGATACAGGAATAGGAATTGAAGCAGAAGAAATAGAGAATATATGGAAAAGGTTTTATAAAGCAGATATATCTAGAACCAATACGCCATATGGAGAGTTTGGATTAGGTTTGTCGATTGTAAGACAATTAGTACAGTTCCATCATGGCACTATTACGGTCAAGAGTGAAAAAGGAAAAGGGACTATCTTTACTATACTGTTTCCAATGGATGAATAACAATAGAATAGAAATTTTGCTTCTTAGGCACTCTGAGAAGAGGTTTTGGCTCTCTCAATGAAGTCCGCAGCCGGAATACACTTCGCTTTCCATGGGGCGGGCGCCGAGCCTCCTCGCTGCGCTGTGTGGTCTCGCCTGTCCCGCAAATCCCATAGGAGTCTTCGTGTATTCCGGCTGCTCTTTGCTTTAAACATAGACTGAAAAAAGGAGTGCTGCTTCTTTTTGTGCGTCATGGTGCAAATTTTTGTTTGCTTGGATGTCTATCTAAAAAAAAGGTTCCGCAGCCAGCATACACTTCGCTTTCCTTCGGGCTCATCTACGAGCCTCTTCGCTGTCTCGCCTGTCCCGCAATTCCTATAGGAGTCTTCGTGTATCTGTCTGCTTCCTGCTTCAGGATAAGAAAAAACTTAATCAAACTCACAATTTTTGCTTTAAATGAGCGTTTTTTGGTATGTCTCGGTTTGTTCTTTATTATTTCTAGGTCTTTTCAAAGTTTGTTAATAATTTATTCATATATACTGGTTATGATGTAAATATAACGCAGCTTACTACTCTAGGTTATTAAAAAATATTTCTATAATTATTAGAGTGGAGATCTTCCAAAATGAAATAAAAGAAGAAAAGTGAATTTTTAATAGATAGTAAAAGAGGAGGCATTTATCATGAGTGAATTTGATAAAAAGGATGACTATAATGAAGAAAATACAACGAATGGAAAGGAGGGAGATTCCTTTCAGCATTCAGATGCAAAAGTAGAAGAGGAGAACAAGAAAGCAGCACAAAGTCCAGAAGATAATGTGCAAGTCAGTCACGTTGAAAATCAAACGAAATTTGATTCTGCTGATCGGGAAGAATTGGACATAGTACCATCAATAGATGAATCAGATTCAGCAGTTCAGACAGAACAACAGCATCGCTCGGAAGAATCAAATGCTGGAGCAGAGGAAATGGCAGCAGCATCCATGGAAGAACCGGAAGCACAACGTTCTAAAATACAAAAGAATAGTGAAAAGTCCAGATTAAAGGGATTCTTTTCTTTATTGGCAGCAGGAATAGTAGGATCTGCATTAACAATCTTTACGATTCCATATACTGATTCCTATCAGGAAAAATACGAAAAGGTTGAACAGAAGGTCGAAGATTTATCACAAAAGCTAGAAAGCAATAATGCTAGTAATATTACAGCTCAAACAACTGCTGCTACTGCTTCATCATCTGCCAGCAGTTCAACTTCAATTGCGGATATGGTGGAAACATCATCAAAAGCAATTGTTGGAATTGTTAACTTGCAGCAGCAAACAAATCAATTCTCACAAGGTTCACAAGGTGATGTGGAAAGTGGTTCAGGCTCAGGGATAATATTTAAAAAGGATGATAAATACGCTTATATTGCTACAAATAATCATGTAATCGAAGGGGCTAATAGCTTGGAAATTTCGCTATATAATGGCGATAAAACAGAAGGTAAGCTGATTGGAGCAGATGCCCTTACTGATTTAGCTGTAGTAAGAATTGATGCGAAATATGCAACAGATACTATTAATTTTGGAGATTCTTCTACATTAAGACCTGGCGACCAAGTATGGGCTATTGGAAATCCACTCGGTTTAGATTTATCCAGAACAGTTACACAAGGGATTGTAAGTGCTGTGGATAGAAGTATAGACGTAAATACTTCAGCAGGAGACTGGCAGTTTAATGTTATTCAAACAGATGCAGCCATCAATCCAGGAAACAGTGGTGGAGCATTAATTAATGCAGCTGGCCAGGTTATCGGTATTAATAGCTTGAAAATCTCTGAAGATGGAGTGGAAGGTTTAGGTTTTGCTATTCCAAGTAATGATCTTCTTCCTATAGTGAATGAAATTATCGAAAAAGGTAAAGTAGAACGTCCATATATCGGAGTAGGGTTAGCAAGCTTAGAAGAGGTACCGCGTATGTACTTGCAAGATCTTCCTAATGATGTGACAAAAGGCGTGATGATTACAAATATTGATTCTAGTTCTGCAGCCGCTAAAGCAGGGTTAGAAGTTCAGGACGTTATTGTATCAGTTAATGGGACAAAATTAGAAGGAGCATCCGATTTAAGAAAAATTCTTTATACAAAGGTAAAAATAGGAGACAAAATTAAGCTGGAAATTTACCATAACGGCAAGTCTAAAACAGTAGAATTAACTTTGACAAGCAATACAAATACAAACGGATAAAGTGAAAATCAGATGGTGTACAACCATCTGATTTCAAGCTGTAATGACGAAAAAAATAATAATTTGGTCATAATTTGGTCATAATTATCTGTTAGCATATTTCGTATGTCGTTTAATAGAGTGGAAGATTAGTCACATAATAAGAACAAATAAAAGGATTGTAGAAAGGATAGAATATGTTAAAGAATAAAAAAGTATTTGTACCGATTTTAGCCATAATTTTAATTGCCTTAATCATAGGAGCTGTGCTTTTAGTGAAAAAAGAAAATACAGCAGCAACTGTGAATGGAGAAAAAATTACAAAAACGGAAGTAAATAAAGTATTAAATGAACAATATGGTTCAAGTATTGTTGATTCATTAATTGCTGATAAGGTAGTCGACTTAGAAGCGGAAAAAGAAAAAATTAAAATAACAGCCAAAGAAAAAGAAGAAGAAATGAATACATTAATCAGTTCATATGGTGGAGAAGAAAGTTTTAATGCAGCTTTAAAATCAAATAATGCTTCCAAAGCTGATATTGAAGAGCAAATGGAGCGTTATTTAAAAATTAAAAAATTATTAACACCAACTATTAAAATAACGGATGATGAAATTAAATCCTACTTTAATGAGAATAAAGCAACTTATGCACAAGCTGAGCAGGTAGAAGCAAGTCATATTTTAGTAGAAGATGAAAAAACAGCGAAAGAGGTAAAGAAAAAATTAGATGATGGAGAAGATTTTGCAGATTTGGCAAAAGAATACTCCACAGATACAGCTTCCAAAGCAAGCGGTGGTGAACTTGGTTACTTCGGCAAAGGAGAAATGGCAGCGGAATTCGAAGATGCGGCATTCTCTATGAAAGAAAATGAAATCAGTGACCCGGTAAAAACAGAGTTCGGTTATCATATAATAAAAGTAACAGGACATAAAGAGGCAAAGGATGCAAAGCTGGAAGATCATAAAGAGGAAATAAAAGAGACATTATTAGAACAAAAACTCCAAACAGAATACAGTACGTGGTTAGAAAAGAAAAAGGCAGACTATAAAATCAAAAATTATCTTAATGAGTAATCTATTCTAAATAGAAAAAAAGAGGAGATTCCAGTTTTGGAATTATCCTCTTTTTTTATGGTTTCATTTTTATTTATATATATAAATAGATATTTTAGCTGAGCAAATACATAGTAAGTAAAATACAGGAAATAATAAAAAGGACGAAAAACTTCATTAGATTATTCAAGGAGGATTATTAGAATGAAACATTTACTTATTCTCTTATTATGTACAATTGGACTAGTTATACCGAATCATAATGGGATAGTAGAAGCAGCACCACCATCACCTGAAGCAGGAGAAAAAGTAAAGGAAGAGAATCAGGAATTTTTAAAACAAATGGCCGAAAGTTTAGGAATAAAAACAGAAGGAAAAGATTATGTAGCATTAAAAAAAGAGGTTCATGAAGTATTAATAAAAAAAGAAGCAAAGAAGTTGGGGATTAAAACAGAAGGAAAAGATATTAAGCAAATCGCAATGGAAGTTCATGCAACACATATAAAACAAGAAGCTAAATCGTTGGGTATAAAAACGGAAAATAAAGATATAAGAATTGTGATGAAGGAAGTATTTGAAGCTAAGATTCAAAATAAAGCAAAAGAGTTAGGCATTGAAACGAAAGGGAAAAACATGCAAGAACTAGCAAAAGAGGTCCAAGAAAAAATTGTCTACACAGAAGCAGAGAAATTAGGGATTAAGACAGAAGGAAAAGAGCTTAGAAAAGTCGCAGAGGAAGTCAGAGAAAAACAAATAATCGCAGCAGCAGAAAAGCTCGGATTGGATACTAAAAATAAAACAGCTGAAGAATTGTTAAAGGAAATGATGATAAGAAATCCAGAAGAAGTAAAAAAATTAAAGCTTCTACCGTTTCATGATAAAATGGGAATGCATGGACATGTGAAGTATAAACATGAATAAGAATAAAAAATAATCACTGCTGCAGTGGTTATTTTTTTGTCTTGAAAAGCAAATGGAATTTTTATCCGTAAATACAAATCTAATATCATGGTTCATTTGGAAAAAATATATGATTTTTTACCTATGAATGAATTGTTCTCTCAATGTTCTCTCAAACATTATATCTATTTTTGAGAAAACCAGCCATAAATGAATGTATTTTCTTACAATGATTAGTATTCTTATTTATAAGGGTTTTTTGTCCAAATGGAAGCCGTGTTATGTTCTTCCATTTTTTGTTATTCTATCTATCATTTTTTGAGGAAAAAGAGGGTAAGAGTATAAAGAACAGCGACTAAACCAAAAACTCATTTGTATTTATTAGCAAACGGGGAGATTGTATAGGAGGAATACATAGTGAGACACAATTCCAAACTGCGAATTACAGAAAAAGATAATAGTATTTACAGAGCTTTATGTGATTTGTACAAGGAAAAGGGCGAGGATACAGGCATTGGCCCAACGGAAATTGGCTTAAAGGTTGGAAGAGATTCGTACGATGCTTCTGCTTATTGTAACGCATCATTAAAAAAGCTAATGCACTTTAATAAAATTGAAAAAATTGAAAATGGCAAGTATAAACCGATTGTACAATCGAATAGGGTGAACTTTTAAATGAAGAAAAGCTGGGAGTATATTATCTTTCCTAGCTTTTCTTTTTTGTTGGGCAAAGGGTTGTTTTCTCAATGGGTCCGCAGTCAGAATACACTTCGCTTTCCATGGGGCGAGCGGTGAGCCTCCTCGGAGTAAACTCCTGCGGGGTCTCACCTGTCTCGCAAATCCCATAGGAGTCTTCGTGTATTCTGACTGCTCCCTGTTTCATTTAAGAGAGCTGCTTCTTTTCATGCGCCATCGTGCAAATTTGTTGCATGGTTGTCTACCCTGAAAAAAGGGTTGCTTTCTCAATGGGTCCGCAGTCAGAATACACTTCGCTTTCCGTAAGTTGTTTAAAGTAAATCTCTATATTATTTTGAAATAGGATTGCGGGGGATTTAAATTATTGTATAATAG
>JBDNRM010000099.1:0-14879 GCA_047718615.1 Bacillus sp. (in: firmicutes)
GTATTAAAGGCAAAAAAAGATGATTTAATGCTAATAATAGCAACATTATCTTAATAAAAAGAATATAGGCAATTATATTGTTAAGCATTTTTCTAACGTAACATCGAGCTTGATATATAAAACATACATGAGCTAGAAATAGATTACATTCAATTTTATACACACAAGTATTGGTTTAAATACCATTTGCTAGTTATGACAGTATGTTTTTCGGCTCATTAATAAATTATTTATCTAGAAAAAGCAAATTCCCCCTTTTTATTTATAAAATAAAGCATAAAATTCCTTTTATTAAAAAAGCATAAAGTTTCCAAAAGGAAATTTTATGCTCTACGTCACAGACAAATAAAAAACCACCAAATATGTATTTGGTGGAGACGGTGGGACATGTTATTCCATGCTTTCGTCATGGCACTGACTATATCTTGAACCTAAAATTTAGGTCCCCCGGCGTATTATACGAAATATAAATTTGCTTTTCAGCAGAATTTCGCATCCTAGTACTACCAACTGCTTGGCAGCCTATAAGTCGATACACGGCTGTTGAATTGCTTCACATACCGCTCGGCATTGCCTTATCACATTTAAGTGACTTAGGTTTCACCGATAAAGCCGGATTTTCACTTGTATGTTGCCATACAAGGCGACTAAATGTTAATCGAACCCACGTCCAGAAACATCGGCACTTAAGCTTCTACGAGTGTAGTCAACATATTCGTATTTCGCTCATTCTTCTGCCTGCTGACTGGCGTCCGATGAGCTAGTCTGATTGTTCTCTTCCTTCATCCTCAGACGGTGGAATCCGGCGTAGCCCACTTAAGTTGAGTCCCTTACCCTACCACATGGGCGATGGAGGGAGGAACCGCTAAGCGCTATTAAGCAGCTAAAGCGAAGTTGTTTTGTTGTTTGCCAGTTATAGGCTTTGACGTTTTAACGAGGACGATCCCCTCGACTCGCAACTTAAGCTCGAACTATCCCTGTCGAATCCGTAACGTCCCCATTCGGATAAAATCTTGTGATTGTTACATCACTCGATTCACGCATATTGCGTTAACGTTAGGAAGCTCAAAAATAGGAGCTTTAGTTTGCTTGTCTTATCGACATAAATTATTATAACATACTTCACTTAAATTTCAATTGTAAAGTATTGGATTACATTTTTTGTCTTTCGCGAAGTGCCCGCTCGATATTCCTGCTCGCTTCTTTCTTTTTCAATGTTTCACGTTTATCATAATTTTTCTTACCCTTACCTAAACCGATTAAAACCTTCGCAAACCCATTTTTCAGATAAAGCTTTAACGGTACAAGGGAATAGCCGACTTCTTTTGTTTCACCAATTAGTTTTGCTATTTGTTTATTATGAAGCAAAAGTTTTCTTGTCCGTAAAGGATCATGGTTGTATCTGTTTCCCTGTTCATACGGGCTGATATGCATTCCATATAAAAATACTTCCCCATTTTGAATGCGGGCATACGATTCCTTTAAGTTAACTCTGCCGCCGCGAATTGCTTTTATCTCTGTACCTTGCAAAACAATTCCAGCTTCATATGTTTCTTCTATAAAATAATCATGATTTGCTTTTTTATTTTGTGCAATTACTTTACCTTGGCCCTTTGGCATTATCTCTTCCCCCTGACTATAGCCATTATTGTATCAAATAATAGCTATACAAACAATTTTACAAGTTGCGACAGGGAAGGAGATTTTCCTTCCCTATCCGTTTAACGCCGTTTTTTCTTTCTTTTTGCTTTTGGCGCATTCTCGAAAAACTTTCTTTCTTTTTTGCCTTTTCTTTTTGACTCACCACTGCCACTGCTTTTCTCTTTATCTCGACTTGATTTTCCTTTTCGTGGAGATTTAGAAGTGCTTCCAGTAGAGAAAACTTTCCCGTCTTTTTTCGGATCTCTCCGGCGTGTTCCTTTCATTCCAACGATTTCGAAATCAATTGCTCGCTCGTCTTTATTGACATTTACAACACGAATAGTAATTTCATCACCGATTCTAAACACCTTGCCTGTTCTTTCACCAATCATCGCAAAATGACGCTCATCGTAACGATAATAATCATCTGTCATATAGCTTACATGGACTAGCCCCTCGATTGTATTGGTTAATTCTACAAACATACCGAAGTTGGTTACAGAACTGATGATACCATCATATTCCTCACCAATTTTATCTAACATATACTCCGATTTTTTCAATTCATCGGTTTCACGTTCTGCCTCAACTGATCTTCTCTCCATATTGGAAGAGTGTTCCGCGATATCTGTCAGCTTACTGTTCCATTTTTCTTGAGTAGGCGCACTAATATCCCCTTCAATTAAATACGTGCGAATCAAGCGGTGGACAATTAAATCCGGATAACGTCTGATTGGCGATGTAAAATGGGTATAAAACTCCGTTGATAACCCGAAATGTCCTAAGCTTTCTGGATAATATTTAGCCTGCTGCATGGAACGAAGCATAACAGTTGAAATAACCATTTCTTCTGGAGAACCTTGTACCGATTCGATTATTTCCTGCAAAGCACGTGGATGAACGGAATTGGCAGTACCTTTCACAATATAACCAAAATTAGTAATAAACTCAAAAAACCTTCTTAATTTTTCTTCTTTTGGATCTTCGTGAATTCGATAAATAAACGGAACCTGCATCCAATGGAAATGCTCTGCAACTGTTTCATTTGCAACAAGCATAAATTCTTCGATCAATTTTTCCGCAACAGAACGTTCTCTTAACACAACATCCTGGGGTTTTCCATCTTCATCCACTAGCACTTTTGATTCTTTAAAATCAAAATCAATTGCACCCCGTGTCATTCTTTTCGTACGCAATATTTGAGCAAGCTTTTCCATCAACTCAAACATTGGAACAAGTGGCTCATATTTGCTTGTTAGCTCTTCATCTTTATCCTGCAAAATAGCATTAACATCGGAATAAGTCATTCGCTCTGTTGTTTTTATAACACTTTGGAAAATTTCATGTGCTACTACTTCGCCGCTAGGACTAATTTCCATTTCACAAGATAATGTTAAACGATCCACTTTCGGATTAAGGGAGCATATTCCATTTGAAAGACGATGTGGAATCATTGGAATAACACGGTCTACTAAATAAACACTCGTGCCTCTCTCTTCTGCTTCTACATCAATTGGAGAAGTTTCCGTTACATAATAGGAAACATCAGCAATATGTACACCAAGCTTATAATTTCCTTTTTCCAGCTTCGTAACAGTAACTGCATCATCCAAGTCTTTCGCATCTGCACCATCAATTGTAACAATCGTTTCGTTGCGCAAGTCTCGTCTGTTTTTTATTTCTTTCTCATCGATTGTTTCAGGCGTTTTATCTGCTTGCTCTAATACTTCATCAGGAAAAGCCAATGGAAGTCCATGCTTATGTATAACCGATAAAATGTCTACACCTGGATCATTTTTATGTCCTAAAATTTTTACGATTGCACCTTCAGCATTTTTCCGACCTTCCGGATAAGCCGTTAATTTTACAACTACTTTATGTCCTTCAACAGCACCCTTTGTACTTCCCTTTGGAATAAAGATGTCTGTTGCGATTTTTTTATCATCTGGAATAACAAACCCGAAATGTTTGCTTTCAGAATACGTACCGACGATTTGCTGTACGCCTCTTTCAATAATCCGGACAATCGTTCCTTCTCGTCTTTGACCTGAACTCTCCGATGTAACACGAGCCAATACAATATCACCGTTCATGGCGTTATTCACTTCGTTAGGTGGGATAAATATATCATCCAACCCTTTCTCTTCTGGAATGACGAATGCGAATCCTTTAGCATGTCCAGCAATTTTACCTCGTACTAAATTCATTTTTTCTGGGAGGCCATACCTATTGCTTCGAGTACGTACAACTAATCCCTTCTCTTCCATCTGCACAAGCGCTTTTACAAAATCTTTAAAGCCAGCAGAGTCTTCAATCCCAAATGCTTCCTCCAGCTCTTGTACCGTTAATGGTTTGTATGCTTCATCTTTCATATAAGTTAAAAGTTTGTCTATGTGAATCTGTATAATATCTTCCAATTTGCAACCTCCTTTATAGGTGCTTTTCTTTTATTCTTTCCAATCTAAACGTTCTAAAAACGCATAAAAGTCCGCAAATACCGTTTCTTTTTCTTTATCATGGGTAATAACATGACCAGAATTTTCGTACCACTTGATTTCTTTAGGACTTCCTTCTACTTCTTGATAAATAATATTGGCACTGTCGGTATTAATCATATGATCATTTCTTGCTTGGATCACAAAGGTTGGTGCATAAATAAGATCCACGTTTGCACGGACATCCGCAATTAGCTGTTGCAACTCTTTTAATGTATTCATAGGCGCGAATTGAGCCATTTCTTGTTCAATTAGTTCTTCTGATTTTCTTTCGCGCATTTTATAATTGCGTGCGTATTCTAAAACACCTTCATACATTACTTCTTCACTTTTTATGTACATAGGTGCACACATTGTTATAATACCCTTCACAGGTACAGTGTAACCTAATTTCAGTGAAAATACGCCTCCAAGAGAAAGTCCTCCAACCGCTATTTCATCATACCCCTGATTTTTCAGAAATTCATAACCTGCCATTACATCCTTCCACCAATCTTTAGGACCATACTGTGTTAATTCTTCTGGTGGAACTCCGTGTCCTTTTAATAAAGGGATATGGCAAGTATAACCTTTTGTATTTAAAAACCTTCCTAATAACCGTACATCTGAAGTATTTCCTGTAAAACCATGCAGCAATAATACAGCCCTTTTATTATCTCCATTAAACGTTAATGGTTTTTGTTCAACTACTTTCATGTATAGATTCTCCTTTACTTCTATAAATATCAATTCCAGCTTCTTATTATGCACAACATTTATGTTATCTTATTTTTCTGCGAGCAGTAAAATAATATGACTACCCTGAAAAGTGGTTTTGGGTGTCTCGAATAGTCCGCAGTCAGTATACATTTCACTTTCCATGGGGCTCATCTTACGAGCCTACTCGGAGCTAAAGCTACTTCTTTTCATGCGCCATTATGCACTGTTGTTGCTTTTGCTGGCTATATTGTTTATTGTAGGCAGAGTTAATCCGAACAATCCAGTATAATCTTCTAAATATGAGTTAAATAATACTATTTTTTGTATGATGGTTCTAGTGATCCTCAGTTTCTTAATATGTAAGAACTCTATTCGTATAAAAAGCAGTGAGTTTTGCATTTATGTTTTTGTTCTTTTCGTTAGGATAAAAATTCGAAAAAAACCTGACCTTCCTAAGGCCAGGTTTTAAATCTATACCAGACTAGTTTTACAAATCAAAATAACTTACTCCAATTGTTAAAACAAAAAACAGGATTGCTAGCACAATTGTAGTATTGTGAAGAATTAAATCTAAGCCTCTTGCTTTTTGTTTTCCAAAAAGCTGCTCTGCTCCTCCTGAAATGGCACCGGATAATCCAGAGCTTTTACCAGATTGAAGAAGTACTACTACTATTAAAGCTACTGCAACAATAATTAGCAACGTAATTAAAACTGTGTGCATCATCACACCTCCATTAAGACGAACATTATTACATTACTATAAATGTAACATATTTTAGAAATGGGAACAATAGCTTGTTGGGGAATAAGAGAGACTTTTCCAACTATAATCTATTTGTTTTGTGATTGTCTACCATGAAAAAAAGGTTCCGCAGGTGGAATACACTTCGCTTTCCTGTGGGCGAGCGTCGAGCCTCCTCGCTGCGCTGCGGGGTCTCGTCTTTCTCACTTTCCCACGGGAGTCTTCGTGTATTCCACCTGCTGTCTGCTTCAACCCTAGTTCATAACAAAATAGAAAGCTGCTTCTTTTCAAATGAAAATTTGGTTGCATAGTTGTCTACATAGAAAAAAGGTAATACAAACTCTCAATGAGTCCAGTCCGCAGCCTGCTTCAACATAACAACAAACTCAATCACACTTGCCTATTTTCATTCTTCATGGTCAAATTTTTGTTTGCATATGTTGTACCATGATCGGGTTGTGGCTTAGTATACTTTGTTTTCTACTGTGAACTGTGTTTTCTCGTTTGTTCTTCGGCACGGGATCTTTTTGCGAAACATAGCTAATATCATTGGAAAATATTAGTTTCTTTATCTTGTCTAGTAATTAATTTTTCGATAAGAATTCATCTAAACAGTCGAATTGTGAGGACATTCCTTCTACTACTCCCATTTCCATTACTTGTTGCAGGTCTTCTGATGAAGCAAAGCGGGAACGAATGGTTAATTTGGTATTCTCCCCTTGTTCAATAAAATGGACGGTAATTAGTAAACTAGGCATCTCAGATATGGTATTTCCTTCTTTATCAGCAAAACTATCTATGTAGACAATTTTATTCGGAGAATCAATTTCTTCATAAACCGCTTTACCCCAAGATTCTTGACCAAAAAAATCTCCTTGATTTCTATCTGTACATTTCATGCAATAAAGCCATATACCGTTTGGCTTGAATTCGAATTTTTTATTCTCTGTTTTCCAGCCTTTGGGACCCCACCAGCTTTCCAAACGATCTGATTGAGAAAAAGCCTTAAATAACTCTTCTTTCGAAGCATAAAAATTCCTCTCCATCACAAGATCCTGCCCCTCAACAGTTGTTACTAAACTATTTACCCCTTTGCGTTCAGCCATTATTATTCCTCCTGCTGGAAAATTTTTGTTCATCTTACTATTCTCGCTGCTTTGCAAAAAAACCTTTTAGATTAAAAAAAATAATGCTGCCAAGTAAATAACTCTTCTTCTAATAAACAGAAAACACCTCTATTAATGTGTCATTAATAGAGGTGTTAGATACAAGTTAAAAGAATAATCTTTTACTTGTTATTATTTTTTAAGGTTATAGAAAGATTTTAAACCATCATATACTGCTAAATCGCCAAGTTCGTCTTCGATGCGAAGTAATTGGTTGTATTTAGCAATACGGTCTGTACGTGATAATGAACCAGTTTTGATTTGACCAGCATTTGTAGCAACAGCGATGTCAGCGATAGTTGCATCTTCTGTTTCACCAGAACGGTGAGATACTACTGCTGTATAACCAGCACGTTTAGCCATTTCAATTGCTTCAAAAGTTTCAGTTAAAGTACCAATTTGGTTAACTTTAATAAGGATTGAGTTAGAGATTCCTTTTTCAATACCTTCAGCTAATTTTTTAGTGTTTGTAACGAATAAATCGTCACCTACTAATTGTACTTTAGAACCGATGCGGTCTGTTAATAATTTATGACCTTCCCAGTCGTTTTCATCTAAACCATCTTCAATAGATAGGATTGGGAATTCATTAACTAATTCTTCGTAGAAAGTAACAAGCTCTTCAGAAGTTAAACCAGTACGGCCTTCTCCTGCAAGATCGTATTTTCCAGTTTCTTTGTTATAGAATTCTGAAGAAGCAACGTCCATACCTAAGTATACGTCTTTACCAGCTTCGTATCCAGCTTTTTTGATCGCTTCAATGATTACTTCTAATGCTTCACGGTTAGAACCAAGGTTTGGAGCAAATCCACCTTCATCACCAACAGCAGTGTTTAAACCTTTGTCATGAAGAACTGCTTTAAGTGCATGGAATACTTCAGCACCCATACGTAAAGCTTCTTTGAAAGTTGGAGCACCTACTGGCAAGATCATGAATTCTTGGAAATCCACGTTGTTATCAGCATGTGAACCACCATTGATGATGTTCATCATTGGAGTTGGTAATTGTTTTGCATTGAATCCACCAAGGTAGCGGTATAATGGTAAACCAACTACGTCAGCAGCAGCAATTGCAGCAGCCATAGATACACCAAGGATTGCGTTAGCACCTAATTTACCTTTGTTTTCTGTTCCATCAAGTTCGATCATTGCTTTATCAATTCCAGCTTGATCTGTAACGTCCATTCCGATAATTGCTTCTGCAATTACTTCATTTACGTTTGCTACTGCTTTAAGAACACCTTTACCAAGGTAACGTGATTTGTCGCCATCACGTAATTCTACTGCTTCGTATTCACCAGTTGAAGCACCAGATGGTACAAGTGCGCGACCGAAGAAACCTGATTCTGTTAAAACTTCTACTTCTACTGTTGGATTACCGCGTGAGTCTAAAACTTCACGTGCGTATACTTGTTGAATAAATGGCATATTAATTCTCTCCTTTTATAAGTACATTATTTTTTAATGATTGATGTACCAGTCATTTCTGCTGGTTTTTCTACACCTAATAAATCTAACATTGTTGGAGCTAAATCTCCAAGAATACCGTCTGTACGCAATTCTGCACCTTTTTGTGTAACAATAACAGGAACAGGATTTGTCGTATGTGCAGTCATTGGTGTTCCTTCCAAAGTTACTACTTCATCTGAATTACCATGATCTGCGGTGATAATTGCTTTACCACCTTTTTGTTCAATTAAAGTAATAATTTTGCCTAAGCATTCATCTACTGTTTCAATTGCTTTAATCGTTGGTTCAAGCATTCCGGAGTGCCCAACCATATCAGGATTTGCAAAGTTCAAGATGA
The DNA here is from genome assembly GCA_047718615.1 of Bacillus sp. (in: firmicutes). GTDB lineage: Bacteria > Bacillota > Bacilli > Bacillales > Cytobacillaceae > Niallia. The sequence continues at coordinate 8,551 of JBDNRM010000099.1, forward strand.
TTGCATCAACATTATCTTCTTCAATTTCTTTTACAAGTGCATCAGTAACTTCGTAAGCACTCATTTCTGGTTTTAAATCGTATGTTGCAACTTTAGGCGAGTTGATTAGAATACGCTTTTCACCAGGGAATTCTGCTTCGCGTCCACCACTCATAAAGAAGGTAACATGCGGATATTTTTCCGTTTCCGCAATACGAAGTTGTTTTAAACCATTTTGAGAAAGCACTTCACCAAGTGTGTTGTCAAGGTTTGTTGGCTTAAATGCTACATACCCTTTTACTGTTTCACTAAAATGAGTTAAACATACAAAGTAAAGGTTTTTCGGATGATTTTCGCCACGATCAAATGAACGGAAATCTTCATTTGTAAATGTATTTGAAATCTGAATCGCACGGTCTGGACGGAAATTATAGAATATCACAGCATCTTCATCTTGAATCGTTGCTACTGGCTCTCCGTTATCTTTTGTGATAACAGAAGGCAGAACAAATTCATCAAAAATTCCATTGTTGTAATTATCTTCTACAACGTCTAGTGGGTTGGAGTAGCTAGGTCCTTCCCCATATGCCATTGCACGATACGATTTTTCCACACGATCCCAGCGTTTATCTCTATCCATAGAATAGTAACGACCAGAAATCGTAGCAAATTCACCTATACCATACTCGTTGATTTTTTCTTGTGTTGCTTTAATGTATTTTTCCGCAGTCTTTTGACCGACGTCTCGGCCGTCAAGAATTCCGTGAATATATACATTTTTTATTCCTTCTTCTTTTGCAAGACGAAGAAGTGCAAACATATGTTCAATATGGCTATGAACGCCTCCATCAGATAATAAACCAAAAAGATGAAGGTTTTTGCCTTTTTCTTTAACATGGTTCATTGCATTAACAAAGGTTTCATTCTTTTCAAAATTTCCCTCTCTAATGGCAACATTTACTCTTGTTAAACTTTGGTAAACAATTCGTCCTGCACCGATGTTTAAGTGACCTACTTCTGAGTTCCCCATTTGTCCCGCTGGAAGACCTACAGCTTCACCACTAGCCACTAAAGTAGAGTGTGGATAATTATTCCAATATTTATCAAAATTAGGCTTGTTAGCTTGAGCCACTGCATTACCCATACGTTCGCTTCTTAAACCAAAGCCGTCTAATATGATTAACGCTACTGGAGATTTACTCATGCTTTACCTGCCTCCAATAATTGTAGGAAACTTTGAGCTTCTAAGCTCGCTCCTCCTACTAACGCTCCATCTATGTCAGATTGAGCCATGTATTCTTTAATGTTTTCAGGTTTTACACTGCCGCCATACTGAATGCGAATGCTTTCAGCAACTTCAGTTGAGAACTGTTCTGCTACTACTTTACGAATATGTGCACATACTTCGTTTGCATCAGCAGATGTAGATGATTTTCCAGTACCAATAGCCCAAATAGGCTCATATGCTACAACTGTAGCTTTTAATTGGTCATCTGTTAAACCTTGAAGTGCTTTTTGAACTTGAGAAGCAACAAAATCATTTGTTTCGCCATTTTCTCTTTGTTCTAATGTTTCACCACAGCAAACAATTGGTGTTAAACCATTTTCAAAAGCTGCTTTTGTTTTTTGGTTTACTGCTTCGTCTGTTTCATTGAAGAATTCACGACGCTCAGAATGTCCAAGTACTACATATTGTACACCGATGTCTTGAAGTGCTACTGGGCTGATTTCGCCAGTGAATGCACCATTTTTTTCAAAATGCATATTTTGTGCACCGATCTTTAAATCTGTGCCTTTTGTTAATTCTACTAACTGTCCTAAAAATAACGCAGGAGAACAAACTACTGCATCTACGTTTTCACTTGAAGGAACAGATCCTTTTACTTCATTAACGAATGCTACTGCTTCTGGAAGTGTTTTATTCATTTTCCAGTTACCAGCAATAATAGGTTTACGCATGTATTATACATCCTTTCATGCCTATAATTTAAAAGCTTATTTGTCGTTTAAAGCTACTACACCTGGAAGTACTTTACCTTCCATAAACTCTAATGATGCGCCGCCGCCAGTAGAAATATGACTCATTTTGTCAGCTAAATCAAATTTCTCAACTGCTGCTGCAGAATCTCCGCCGCCAATAACAGAGTATGTATCTTGAGCTTCAGCAAGAGCCTCTGCTACTGCCTTTGTTCCTTTTGCAAATGCATCCATTTCAAATACGCCCATTGGTCCGTTCCAAATAACTAATTTAGAGCTTTTAATAACGTCCGCATATAGTGCAGCTGTTTTAGGACCAATATCAAGACCTTCCCAATCTGCTGGAATAGAATCAACATCAACTTCTTTTGTGTTTGCAGTTTCAGAGAAGTCATCTGCAACAGTTGTATCGATAGGCATATAGAAATTAACACCTTTTGCTTTTGCTTTTTCTATATATGATTTAGCTAACTCAATTTTATCCTCTTCTAAAAGAGATTTACCGATTTCATGGCCTTGAGCTTTTATGAATGTATAAGCTAATCCACCGCCAATAATCAAGTTATCTACTTTTTCTAGAAGATTATCAATTACGCCGATTTTATCTTTAACTTTTGCTCCGCCGATGATCGCAGTAAACGGACGCTCAGGATTAGATAATGCTTTCCCAAGAACATCTAATTCTTTTTGCATTAAAAGACCTGAAACAGCTGGAATATAATGAGCGATACCTTCTGTAGATGCATGAGCACGGTGAGCCGCACCAAAAGCATCGTTAACAAAAACATCTGCAAGTTCAGCATAAGCTTTTGCTAATTCAGCATCATTTTTCTCTTCTCCAGCATTAAAACGAACGTTTTCCAATAAAAGAACATCGCCATCTGTCAACTTGCTGATTTCAGCTTTTACAGCATCGCCATATGAGTCATCTGTTTTTACTACTTTTTTACCTAATAATTCAGATAAACGAGCAGCAACCGGAGTTAAACGTAATTCTTCTACCACTTGACCTTTTGGACGGCCCAAATGGCTTGCTAAAATTACGATTGCACCTTGTTCTACTAATTGATTAATTGTAGGAAGTGCAGCTTGGATTCTTGTTTCATCCGTAATTGTTTGATCTTTCATAGGTACATTAAAATCGACACGAACAAATACTTTTTTGCCCTTTAAATCGATATCGCGGATTGTTTTCTTGTTCATTATAAAGACCCTCCACATGCATTTTTTTAAAATAGCGGAAACAAAATGTTTCCGCTGTTTGATTAAGGGTGTACGATCACTCTCAGTTTAATTAAAAACTAAAATTATTTAACTAATTGTGCAAAATGTTTTACAGTTCTAACAAGTTGGTTAGTGTAAGACATTTCGTTGTCGTACCATGCAACAGTTTTAACAAGTTGTTTGTCGCCAACTGTTAATACTTTTGTTTGAGTTGCATCAAATAATGAACCGTAGCTGATTCCGATAATATCAGAAGAAACAAGTTCGTCTTCAGTGTAACCGAAAGATTCGTTAGCTGCTTCTTTCATTGCTGCATTTACTTGCTCAACAGTTACATTTTCATCAAGAACTGTAACAAGCTCAGTTAATGAACCAGTTTTAACTGGAACACGTTGTGCAGCTCCATCAAGTTTACCTTGTAATTCTGGTAATACTAAACCGATTGCTTTTGCAGCACCAGTTGAGTTAGGGATGATGTTTTCAGCTGCTGCACGAGCACGACGGAAATCACCTTTTGGATGTGGAGCATCTAAAGTATTTTGGTCGCCAGTGTAAGCGTGGATTGTAGTCATTAATCCTTCTACGATACCAAATTTGTTTTGTAATACTTGAGCCATTGGCGCAAGGCAGTTAGTAGTACAAGAAGCACCAGAAATTACAGTTTCAGAACCATCAAGAATTTCATGGTTTACATTGTAAACAATTGTTTTCATTTCGCCAGTTGCAGGTGCAGAGATAACTACGTTTTTAGCTCCAGCAGTTAAATGTGCTTCTGCTTTTTCTTTAGAAGTGAAGAAACCAGTACATTCTAATACTGTATCTACTCCAAGATCTCCCCATTTAAGGTCAGCTGGGTTTCTTTCAGCAGTTGTAACAACTTTTTTACCGTTTACTAAGAAGTAACCTTCATGTACTTCAACTTCCCCTTGGAAAGTACCTTGAGATGAATCATATTTTAAAAGGTGAGCTAACATTTTAGTGTCAGTTAAATCATTGATTGCTACTACTTCCAATTCTGGGTTTTCGATAATTTTTCTAAACGCTAAGCGTCCGATACGTCCAAATCCGTTAATACCAACTTTTACTGTCATTTTTATTTCCTCCTCTTAATTTTAAGGATATTAATATATATAAAGGGAAATCCCCGTTATATCAAATTCTTTGCAGCACCTTCATCTGTAATTAATATAGTAGAAACGGGTGCTTGTTTTAAGTATGCACGAATGGCTTTTGATTTTGATGAACCACCTGCAACGGCTATTACATTTGGCACTGTTGATAAATTGTCAAGTCGTATTCCTATTGTTTCTACTTTATGGACAACTTCTCCAGCTTCATTAAAGTAATATCCAAACGCTTCGCCTACTGCTTTAGCTGCTTCTATCTTTTTTAAGTTGCTTTCATTCGTGTTTCTGCGCTGCGCCATCGTTACGGCTTCTCCAATTCCATGCACCAGCATATTCGCAGATTTTATAAGGTTAAGCACTTCACTGATGTGAGGATCGTTTATAACGCTCTTGTACACTTCTTTACTTACCTCATCTGGAATATATAAAACCCGATGTTTGCTTGCCGTATGATCTGCCATCATTGCGCAAATGGTATTTGCTTGGTTTTTCACGTCTTCTCCAATACCTCCACGGGCAGGTACAAATAATAATTCACCATCTGCAACGTCCGGGGTTAACATTTCAGCTACAGAAGCCATAGTTGTACCACCAGTAACTGCGATGATATTATTTCCACCGATTAGAGATTTCATACAATTTGCTGCAGCAAGACCTAGCTCTTTTTTTACCCAAGGGGAATGATCGCTGTCACCTGCGACAATAATTACTTTATTGACACCAAGTTTTTTATGCAGAACCTTCTCCATTTCATTAATACCCGTTACTTCTCTCATTACACTAGAAAGACTTTCCAATGTTTCTTGTCCGATTGAAGTGAGTGACATCCCAATATTGGCTATGTGTATCAGTTTTTGCTCTTTTAAAAACTCCACTTCAGTTCGCAATACTCTTTCAGTCAATCCTAAGCTTCCAGCTAGACTTCTTCTACCCACAGGCTGCATATTATTGATATACTGAAGAATATAATATCTTTTTTGCATAACAGTAACTAAATCAGGTAATAATCTTTTTTGAATCTCAATAAAAGAAAACATGATGTTGCTCCTTCACTTACAGTGGTCGACAGAAGTCCCGCATAGACAAATTATGTCCCAGAGGCTGCAAAAAAAATCATCCCTGCTACATCAATCATTTTAACACCAGTAGGTAATGAATTCAACTTATATGCGTCTTTTTTTATGAAATTTGACGAAAAAGTGAAGATTATTTATATGCAAAATTCCAAAAACATTCGACTTAAATAATAGGAAACCATGTCATAATTTCTCACATACCTCATAGCAAATTATAGTAGAATTTTTTTAATGAACTTCTTATAATACATTACTAAAAAAATTCTACAGCCAACTTATAAAACCCACAAAACTTTTATACAAAATCGATAAATGATACTACCTCTTTAGACTAGTCTGGTTTAGTGATAAATGATCAGCGGATCAGACTAGTAACCTCTGTAAATGAGGATTATATTTGAATATATAAAAAAGTGCTCCTACGAATTTAATATCGTAGAAACACTTTATTTCCAACCTTTCATATACGCCCTCAGAGGGAATCGCCCCCCCATACAAATGAATGAATGAATTAACTTACTTTTCCAAAAAAAACTTACATTTATCCGCTTTTCTTCATTTGTCATGGTTTTATTTATCCATGTACCATCCAATGATTTTTCGCGAATATAAATCCATCAAGCTCGCTAAATAAAGCCAACCTTCATTTATCGTAATGTATGTGATATCCATTAACCAAGATTGATTTGGTTTAACTTGCTTTAAATTGTCCTTATAAAACATTTTTATTTACTGAATGCTTATGTTTAGAGTTTGTAGTAGCTTTATATTTCATGAGTTAACAAAATATTCAGAATAAAATATCTAATTGAATAAAGTTCCACTACAATTCGACAAAGATTTTCTACTTATTTCATTATAGATTCGATTATTTTTTTTACTTTAGAGTTGGAAATATTTTTCTACGAGTAACTATAGTGGCAACCTCCTTTAACATTTTATAAGG
>JBDNRM010000100.1:0-14828 GCA_047718615.1 Bacillus sp. (in: firmicutes)
TTATACAGATACCCAGAATAGCCACTCGCCCGTTTTATTTTCACAGAAAAAGCGCTGGCGCCTTGCTCAGCCCCGAAAAAAAATGTTCTCTTGACTCAAAAAGTGTTTTTTACTTTTAGAGGCAAGAGGCAATACTCACTGGGGCTAGGAGCCGGAGCTAGACAGCCTTCACATTTCAAAAAATTTATACTTTCTTCCCTTTATAAAAACAAAAAAGCCCCACTTACTTTAAAAAAAGTAAGGGAGCGCTATTTAGCGAATATAAGATCGTTCCTTTTTAAAGGAGCCCAAAAATGATTTTACAAGCATAGACTTAAAAAGTCAAGGGACTTATTTATTGTCCTTGTCTTCTTCTTCCTCAAACTCATCTTCGTCCTCTTCATCGTCATCGCTTTCAAAGTCTTCGTCTATATCCTCTTCAAAGTCTTCTTCTTCGACAAGATCATCATCTAATAAATCATCATCATCTTCGTCTTCATCATCATCTTCGTCTAATAGTTCATCATCCTCGACGTCTTCTTCAAAGTCATCGTATTCTTCTTCAAGAACATCAAAATCGTCAAAATCTTCTTCCACTGCTTTTTTCGATTTTTTCTTTTTCGGTTTCGTTACAGTTACAATCTCTTCTTCTGACTTCTCTACAGGGTACCATGTTCTTAGTCCCCAACGATTATCTCCTAAAGAAAGAAAACGTCCATCAATATTTATATCTGTATAAAATTGTGCAATTTTTGTATTTACTTCCTCTTCCGTTAAATCTAATAATTTCGTCACTTCACTCATAATTTCATTAAAGGAATAAGGTGTTTTTGCACCATTTAATACTTCATATGCAACTTCGATTAAAGACATTTCTCGTAATTCTTGTTTTGTATATTTTTCTACACTCATTTCTTGCACTTCCTTTCTCTATCTAGACTCTTCTACCAGCATCAATCAGTAAACCTTCACTCGATTTTAAAACCTATGTAGAAGTGAAGGAGAATAACTTAAACCTATAAAATCCCTAACTATCCTCTGCATCAATAAACATACAGCGGGTTTCACCTTTATACAAGTAAAGGTTTACAGTAAAGAGCAAAAATACATATTCTCCATTATAAACAAAATCTTGGTGAATATGCTAGCTTCAGTTAAGGATTATTTGACTTTTCTTCTAATAATTTTTTCCCGATAGGATTCGAGCCTTTTATTTTGTCTTTTAGCAAGGGTGAAAAAATAAATAGATAGCAGAAAAAAGCCAATGGCACCTAGTTGATATTTATACAATATAATAGTAAGGACAATAATTCCAGATAATACTAGTAGATTCTGCATTTTGTCATCCCCTCCAGCTTCAAGACATCTTTTTATTATATCGGATGTCTACATACAGGCAAAACTTTTTATATATCATCTCTTAATTCCCACTGTGATTTTAGCTGATAGAATTTTCATTTTTGGTCATACTAAAAACTTAAGGGGGACCAACATGAAACCACTATTTCTTATTATCGTTATTATAATAGCACTGATAGTATTATTCATTCTTGATTTTTACTTAGGAAGAAAATTTCAGCAAAAATCTATGCAAAGACAAAATCACTCATTTCGTTTTACTGACTTTCATATATACAAAGATGGTACAGAGCTATTTCCTGATCTATTTTCTACAATTAAAAGAGCAAAAAAGCATATCCATATTCTATTTTATACAGTTAAAGCAGATAGCATCAGCAATGAATTTTTAAATCTTTTAATGGATAAAGCAAAAGAAGGGGTAGAAGTTCGTCTCCTGCTTGATCGGCTTGGCAGTTTTAAAGTAAGAAAAAAAACAGTCAAAGAACTCAAAGCTGCTGGTGTTCAATTTTATTTCTGTCAGATCCCTAAATTTCCATTTTTCTTTTATTCTCTGCAGGTACGAAATCATCGAAAAATAGCGATAATTGACGGGAACATAGGATTTATGGGAGGATTTAATATAGGAAAAGACTATATTCATGCTAATCTGAATTTAAGCCCATGGAGAGATTATCATATGAAAATGGCCGGAGAAGGGATAGAAGATTTACAAAGAGAATTCCTTATGGACTGGTTAGAAGCATCCAAAATCAATTTACTTCAAAATAACCTCTATTTTCCAAACCAAAAAAGAGGGAAATCAAGACATCAAACCATTCCTTCCCATGGAAAATATTTAGAAGAAGTTTTATCAGATTTAATACGTAATGCAAAAAGCAGTTTAATTATCGGAACTCCTTATTTTATTCCCAGCAAACGGTTATTGAATGAACTGCTTTTTGCTTTAAAACGCAATGTTTCTATTACGTTTCTTTTGCCTAATAACGCTGATCATATCCTTGTTAAAGAAGCTTCCTTTCCAGATTTAAGAATTTTACTTTCTCATGATGCACGTGTTTTCCAGTATAAGCATGGTTTTTTTCATGGTAAATTCATATTGGTAGATGGGGAAATTTGCTTCATTGGTTCTTCCAACTTTGATAAACGAAGCATTTTTCTTAATCATGAAATAAACTGCAGCATTTACGACCAAGATTTTATTAACCGCATGCAGGAAATTGTAGCAAGCGATATGGATGCTTCAAACGAAATATATTATGAAGATATTGCAAAAAGAACATTTTGGCAATTCATAAAAGAGAAACTAGCACAATTCATTTCCCCTCTTTTATAAAGTTGCTAGAACAATCAGGAGTAGGAGATAAAAAAATGCTATACCGATTCGGATTTGTTTCCCATGCATTAAGCTTATGGGATGCATCCCCTGCCAAAACATTAACATATGCCCGTTACAAAGATATGCAGCCAGCAGAACGGCTTGAAAAGCTAATTGAGATTACAGCAGCTAACCTGAATCACACATTAAGAACACTTCATTATAATATCGGCCATCATATAGAGCTTTATCGAATGTCAAGCTCTATTGTTCCATTAGCCACCCATCCTGATGTGATGTGGGATTTTGTTTCCCCATTTCAAGAAACATTTGCGGAAATAGGGGCACTAGTCAAAAAGCATAAGCTACGGGTCAGCTTTCACCCTAATCAATTTACACTTTTTACATCGCCTAGAGAAGAGGTAACAAAAAGCGCTGTTATTGATATGGAATACCACTATAAAACGCTAGAAGCAATGGGAATAGCAGAAACGAGTTTAATTAATATTCATATAGGCGGTTCCTATGGGGATAAAGAACAAACACTTATTCGTTTTTATGAAAATTTAAAAACTCTTCCTTCCCATGTAAAAGAGATTATGACACTAGAAAATGATGATAAAACATATACAGCAGAAGAGACGTTAATCGTTTGTCAAAAAGAAAAAATCCCCCTTGTTTTTGATTATCATCATCATAAAGCTAATCAAAGCAACATGCCTTTAGAAGACATGCTACATGCAATTATGGAGACATGGAAAGCAAGAGGGATAAAACCTAAAATCCACTTGTCTTCTCCAAAATCAGAAAAGGCATATCGTTCTCATGCTGATTTTGTAGATGCCGACTACGTAAAACCGTTATTTGACATGCTGCGTCCACTACAGACAGATATCGATTTTATGATTGAGGCCAAAAAGAAAGACCTCGCCTGTTTACAGCTAGTGGATGACTTAAGCAAAATTCGCGGGGTGAAACGGGTAGGCGGAGCAGCACTTGAGTGGAAATAAAGTTAAGAAAAATTCAGGAAGCAATACTTGATTTAATAGACTTTTTTCTCCTAGTACTGTTCTGTTTTACATAAACTTATTTGCGTAATATAAAAATACCTTCTGCTATTAAAAAATGCCCAAGGGAGTTCCATTCAGAAATCCCTTGGGCATCTACTTGTTTATTGATAAATCTTCTAAATCAAACTGGTTAGTGTAAACATTCTGCACTATTGCTTTTTCAACCTTATGATGAAATTACATTTTCTCTGGTGCTGAAACTCCAATTAAACGCAATGCATTTTTCAACGTAATTTGTGTTGCTTTAATTAATGCTAATCTTGCTTTTGTTCTTTCTAAATTGTCTGCATCTAATACTTTTTCCGCATTGTAGAAACTGTGGAATGTTGCTGCTACATCATAAATGTAATTAGTGATTCTATGCGGCATTCTTTTGACTGCGGCTTCTCCAACTGCTTGCGGGAATTCTCCTATTTTTTTCAATAAATCAAATTCCTTTTCAGCAGTGATTTGTGCAGCATCTAAGTTGTCGGATAACTCAATGCCTTGCTCTTTTCCTTGTCTTAAAATACTAGAGATACGGGCATGAGCATATTGTGCATAATAAACAGGATTTTCATTTGATTGTGATACCGCTAAATCTAGGTCAAAATCTAAATGTGTATCCGCACTTCTCATCGCAAAGAAATAACGTGTTGCATCAAGACCAACCTCTTCCACTAGGTCTCTCATTGTCACTGCTTTCCCTGTACGCTTACTCATTTTCATTTTTTCGCCATCTTTATATAGATGAACAAGTTGAATAATTTCAACTTCTAATGCCTCTTTATTATAGCCAAGAGCTTGAATAGCTGCCTTCATACGTGGGATATAGCCATGATGGTCTGCTCCCCAAATATTGATCAACTTTTCAAAACCTCTTTCCAGCTTGTCTTTATGGTAGGCGATATCTGGAGTTAAATACGTATAAGAACCATCATTTTTAATTAATACACGATCTTTATCATCGCCAAAATCTGTTGAACGCAGCCAAGTTGCACCATCTTGCTCAAAAATATAACCGTTTTCTTTAAGCGAGTTTAACGCAACATCAATTTTTCCATTCTCATATAAAGAAGTTTCTGAATACCAAACATCAAATGGAACTCGGAAGTCTTCTAAATCTTGTTTTAATTTTGCCATCTCATATTTCAGACCATACGAACGGAAAAAATCAAAGCGTTCTTGCTCTGAAACATTTACAAATTTATCCCCAAATTCTTCAGCCAGTTTTTTGCCGATTCCAATAATATCTTCTCCACGGTAACCGTCTTCCGGCATTTCTTTTTCAAGGCCTAATGCTTGAAAATAACGTGCTTCCACCGATAATGCCAGGTTATTAATCTGGTTGCCAGCATCATTAATATAATATTCTCTAGATACATCATAGCCTGCTTTATCTAAAATATTGCATAACGAATCACCAACTGCTGCACCGCGTGCATGTCCTAAATGAAGATCACCAGTTGGGTTTGCAGAAACAAACTCTACTTGTACCTTTTCGTTATTTCCTACATTTGTTTGACCATATCCTTCGTCTGCTTTTAAAATGGTTGGGATTAGGTCTGTTAAATAGCTATTGTTCATATAAAAATTGATAAATCCAGGACCAGCAATTTCTAATTTTTCAATTGATGCTTTGCTGACATCAAAGTTTTCAATAATTGCATCTGCAATCATACGAGGCGCTTTTTTTGCTACTCTTGCTAATTGCATCGCCATATTTGTGGAATAATCACCATGTGCTTTTTCTTTTGGGATTTCTAAAATAACTTCTGGAATTTGCTCTTCACTTGCTAACCCTGCTTTTAATACACTTGCTTTTATTTCTTGTTTTAATTTTTCTTGTATTTGTTCAACTATGTTCATTCGCTTTTTTACTCCTCCTTAAAAGTTATAGACATATGGTATGTTCCATTATGATTGCCTTGCATTTTCAAATCATATAATAAATCAAAGGTGCCAGATGCAGAATCAAAAGACTTCTCCATCACCATTCTTTTTGTATCAGTTACAAGCTGAAAAACTCCATATGGACTCTTATAGCTTCCAATACGCAGCTTATTTATTAAAAAAGAAAGCCTCATTTTTACTGCGCCACTGCGAAGGATTAATCCTTCCTTCTCTGAAACTTTAATAATTGTTTTAATGGTGCCTTCTTCTATTGTTTCTTCGTACTTGATATATTTGCTATTATCTTTTTCTAAGTATTGTCCTAATCCAATCCACTCAATACTTTCTTTATTTTTCCCATTATAAATATGGGTTGTCACATTTATTTTTATAGGCACCTGTTCCGCCGGACGAGCTGACAACGGCAACACATCCTTTTCTATATAATATCAGAACATTTTTCTTTATAACTTTATAAGTATAAATTTTTTAATAGGGAAGTGCAAGATAGTGGGATCAATATACAAGAGGTTATAGAAATGAATTTTTTCTAACTTTTTCTTTAAAAAATACCATTATTTTCATCATCGTTTATACTTAAAGAACTATATTTTAAAGGAGATTTTCTTTTATGCACTTGATAACAATGAAAGTTATAGAGATTTCTATTTTTCTTTTAATTATTACAACGATCGAAACACTTGCCTACGCTACTAGAATTTCAGGAGCTAGAGTCAAACTAGTCGCCACCGCCATTTCCTTATTCAGTACGTTAGTGATTATTTCTCGATTTTCCACGCTTTTTCAACAGCCCCTCACGGCTAAGCTTATTGCAGAAGCGCCAGATACGGACAAGCTTGCCTTTATAGAAGGACAATTGCGTATTCTACTTACGATTACTTCCGTAGGGGTTGTAATAGGCATATTGCTTTTTCCTACTTTTATTAATCTATTTTCACGTGCAATTGTTCAATTAAATAATGAAAAAGGATCCGTTGCTGCTCTTTTTTTTAAAAATTGCAATCGGGCTGGAGCTAAAAAAATTCTTGGCTGTTTCCGAACACCAAAACTTTCTTACTTTAAAGGAATTACTCTGAAAACGATTCCGAAACGAATTTTTATTATAAATATTATTGTTTCAGCTGTCTTTACAGTGGGGGTGCTTTCTGTTATTTATGCTTCCATGCTTGTTCCGCCTAAATATGTATCTGCAGCAGCCATGTCTTCCGGAATTATAAATGGTGTTGCCACCATTTTATTGACATTATTTATTGATCCAAAGGCTTCCGTTCTTGCCGATCGGGTTGTAAAAGATAATGGTGCTTATATTTACTTAAAAAGCTATTCTTTAACAATGGTCAGCTCCAAGTTTATTGGTACGGTTCTTGCACAAATATTATTAATTCCTGCTGCCTATTATGTAGCATGGTTTGCCATGTGGATTTAAATTCTATTGAAAATGCCAGCTAAAAAATAGATAAACAAACAAGAAAGTGCCTTTTTCGCACTTTCTTATTTGTTCATTACTTTTTCTATTCCGATCAGATATATTTCATTTATGCCACCTTAAAACCTGCCTTCTATGAATGGTAATCACAATAGATCTTTCACAAATTTCGGCAGTACAAATGCTGCTTTATGCAATTCTTTTGTATAGTATTTTGTTTCAATATCGTGAAAACGGCTTTCTGGCACCTCTATTGGATCAAATTTTTTCGATCCGATAGTAAATGCCCATATTCCGCTTGGATATGTTGGAATGTTTGCCACATATAATCTAGTAATGGCAAATATTTCTTTTACATCTTTTTGTACCGAACGTATTAAATCCGCTTTAAACCAAGGATTGTCTGATTGAGCAACAAATAAGCCATCTTCTTTCAGCGCCTTTGCTATTCCTGCATAAAACCCCTTCGTAAATAAGTTTACCGCCGGACCAACCGGCTCTGTTGAGTCCACCATAATAACATCATATTCGTTGTCGCTTTCAGCTATATGCATAAATCCATCGTCTACTTTTACGTCCACTCTAGGATCATCAAGCATGCCAGCAATCTCCGGAAGATATTTTTTACTGTATTCGATAACCTTGCCATCGATATCTACTAAAGTAGCTCTTTTTACACTCGGATGTTTTAAGATTTCTCTAATAACACCGCCGTCTCCACCACCAACGACCAAGACTTTTTCTGGATTTGGGTGTGTAAATAAAGGAATATGTGCAACCATTTCATGATAAACAAATTCGTCCTTAACAGACGTCATGACCATATCGTCCAGCAGCAGCATATTGCCCCATTCTTCTGTTTCTACCATATCAAGCTTTTGAAATTCTGTTTGTTCTGTATGTAAAGTTTGTTTGATTTTCATTGTTATGCCAAAGTGATCTGTCTGCTTTTCTGTGAACCATAATCCCATTTTATATCCTCCATTTCTTTATAGTGCGTGTTCAAAAAGGAGGATAAAAAGGACCGAGAAGTTCGAGGCGTCGTAACTTTGAGCATCGGAACGTATGGTATGGATACGTGAGAAGCGGAAAAGTAAGACAACGAAGAAATTCGATGTGTCATTTTTACCGGACTTTTTGAACAACCTCTTATAGTGGTAAATTCGAACATGCTTATTCTTTATAGTTCCCAAACAACAAAATAACAAACAAGTATGGAGCCGTTTTAAAAAAACACAAGAAAAATTTGGTGGTATTGGTATAAAAACGTTTAAAACTCACATCATAACTCCATACTATACGTATCTATTTATTTGCCGCTTAAAATAAGGATTGCTGCTAACAATTTTCACAGCCTTTAACTGTATATAAATAATGATTTATTAATAGCAATTTACAAAGAACTTTTGGTAATGGAGGTGCAGGTACATGGAGGTCATTGCGAAAAACCGTCTGAAAAATTCATCAAAATATTTTCGCTTATTTGTTATTTTAGGATTATTATCCATGCTTGCTATCAGCATAGCCGTTGCTGCTATTCTTATTTATGCAAAAATTTTAGGACCACCACCACTTGCCGTTTCACAATCTACTTTTTATTACTCGGATGATGGCAGCATTATTGGAGAAAGCAATAATGGTCAAAAGCGATATTGGGTGCCCATTGAACAAATCAATCCATCCCTTGTAGATGCAACGGTCTCTATTGAAGATAAAAACTTTTTTGACCATCATGGATTTGATTATAAACGAATGGCAGGAGCAATTCTTGCTGATATAAAAGCAATGGCAAAAGTACAGGGAGCAAGCACTATTACGCAACAATATGCACGCAACTTATTTTTAGAGCATGATAAAACATGGAAAAGAAAGATTTCCGAAGCCTTTTATACAGTTCGCCTAGAAATGTTTTATAGCAAAGAAGAAATTTTAGAAGGATACTTAAATACCATTTATTATGGAAATGGTGCTTATGGTGCAGAAGCCGCCAGTCAATACTATTTTGGAAAAGACGCATCTGAACTTACTCTAGGAGAAGCAACGATGCTTGCAGGAATTCCAAAAGGACCAAGCTCTTATTCTCCATTCGTTTCATTAGAAAATGCAAAAAAAAGACAACAAATTATTTTACAATCCTTAATTAAAAATGGATATATAAGTAAAAACCAATATAAACTTGCTCTAAATGAACACTTAACTTATATTGGTAAATTCCCTATTTCAAATGTAAAGACAGCTCCTTATTTCCAAGATGCTGTTAAAAACATTCTAAAAAACCAACTCCATATAGATGATCGGACAATTGCACTTGGAGGATTGCGAGTG
The DNA here is from genome assembly GCA_047718615.1 of Bacillus sp. (in: firmicutes). GTDB lineage: Bacteria > Bacillota > Bacilli > Bacillales > Cytobacillaceae > Niallia. The sequence continues at coordinate 9,371 of JBDNRM010000100.1, forward strand.
TTTACAACGTTAAATACTAATCAGCAGAAAATAGCAGAAAAAACGATTCAATCTACCATCAATCCAACAAGCAATATCCAGGTTGGCTTTGTCTCTATGGAACCTGAAACAGGTTATATTAAAGCAATGGTCGGCGGCAGGGATTATGACAAAAGTTCGTTTAATCGTGCTATCCAAGCGAACAGACAACCCGGATCCACTATGAAGCCATTACTGTATTATGCCGCCCTGGAGCATGGGTTTACTCCCACAACCATGATGAGCAGTGAAAAAACGACCTTTCGTTTTGATGACGGTAGTGATGCTTATACACCACATAATTTTAATAATAGATATGCCGAGGGAAATATTACATTAGCTCAAGCACTTGCTGTATCAGATAATGTGTATGCGGTGAAAACGCATCTATTTCTTGGCCAAAATGTATTGGTTGATACCGCAAAAAGATTCGGTATTTCTACTCCATTACATCAAGTACCATCGTTAGCATTAGGCACGTCGAATGTGAAAGTACTAGAAATGGCAAATGCCTATAGCATCTTTGCAAATGGTGGAAAAAAGGTAGACCCAGTGTTTATCACAAAAATTGAAACAGCCGATGGCAAAGTATTATATCAGCATAAACAGGTTCAAGAACGAATGTTAGATAAAGATTTGACCTTTGTTATGAACGAATTGATGACAGGTATGTTTGATAAAAACTTAGATGGTTATGCAAGCGTAACAGGTACAACCATCAGCAAAGATATTCATAGAATTTATGCAGGTAAATCTGGGTCTACCGAGTCAGACAGCTGGATGATTGGCTATACGCCGCAGCTTGTCTCTGCCGTATGGACTGGGTATGATCAAGGAGAGCCTATCACTTTAACTGCTGATAAAACGTATGCTAAAAAAGTGTGGATTCAGTTTATGGAAGAAAGCTTAAAAAAAGAGCCAATTAAAGGATTTCAACCTACTAAAGGAACAGTAGGAGTTTATATTGATCCAAAAAGCGGCAAACTGGCCACTAATAGCTGTTCTACTAAAAGGCTTATGTATTTCACAAAAGAAACAGTGCCAACCGAATATTGTTCCGACCTAACAAAAGAAGACTCTTCCTCTTCCAATAAAAACGGAGAGAAAGCAGAAGAAAGAATACCATGGTATAAAAAAATCTTTCAGTGGTAACTAGAAAAGCGCATGCGCCTTGTTTAGCCCCGAAGAAATATGTTCTCCTGACTCAAAAAGTGTTTTTTACTTTTAGAGGCAGGGGGCAATACTAACAAAAACTAAGGCAATACAAAAAAGGAACACAAACCTGTGAATGGTATGTGTTCCTTTTTTCTTATCCTATTAAATCTTCTTTTAATTTTTCGTTGGAATTCTCCCATAAAGTCTGATCATGATTTTGCAAAAACGCAGCCAAGATTTGTTTTGATTTATTATCCATATGGTCCACCATAATATGGCGTTTCATCGACTTATCCATTTTATTAACATGATCTGGCAATGATTTATACCCTCTGCGAATCGAACGATCTACTGTCATTTCACAAGCTGTTACACCCGCATAGTAAGGTCCATCCAATTTACGGTCTATCGTTACCCATATTAACCAGTACGGCTTCCCATTTGGAACTTCTTCTTTTTCTTTTAAAAATTTTATTCCTTTTTCCACGACACTTCTTGCATGCATCGCTCCGACATCTACTGTCGCTTCCCCTGCTTCTACATCAATAATAACAGGTGATACATTTTCCAGACTTAAACTGCCGACGCCAAAACCGCCATGCCCATCTGTAGGATCATTTTTAATAATATTAAACCCAATCGTTTTTTTCTTTTTTCCCTCCACTATTAAACGCTCCTTTTCTAAAAAATGAATATATAAAAAGTTTTTAAATAGACTAACCTAAACCAATTTTCAGCAGCAGAGATACGGCGCTAAACCAGCGCCTTCCGCAATTCATATTATAATATACTGTTAAATAGATGAATAAAAAATCCTTGCACCATTCTTATATAAGGAAAAATTGTACTATCAGATAATCCTGTCACTACTAGCACAATAAATAAGATGGAGCCATACACTTCATATTGGGACATTTTTGCTCTTATCCGCGATGATACTAAATCCTCGATTATTCGGTAGCCATCCAAGGGAGGCAAAGGAATTAGATTAAAAGCAAATAGCAATAAATTCATATACACAAAAATAGTTAAAAAAGGATAAAAATCAAACGGCATTCCATCCGTTATTCCCGTTTTAATCAACATAGAATATAAAGCAAACCCGACAAATGCCAATACTAAATTACTGAATGGACCTGCAAAGGAAACGAGCACTCCTGCCAATTTAGGACGTTTAAAATAATAACGATTCACAGGTACTGGACGTGCCCAGCCAAATCCAACCAATATAATAAAAATGGCGCCAAGTGGATCAATATGTGCAATAGGATTTAAGGTTAACCGACCTTGTTTTTCTGCTGTTGGATCTCCAAATTTATAAGCAACATACGCATGTGCAAATTCATGCAGAGTGAATCCTATAATAACGGTAATAATAATATACGGCAAATCTGCCCATGATTGTGAAAATAGCAAATGGTAAACTCCCCTCTGATATCTTTATGTATTGTTTAATCAAGTAGTTCTGGAATTTTTATCTCCAATAAAATTATACATGATTATAAATTAGAAAGGAAAATTTTCTATTACAGACTATCGACAAATCGTTTCTACTCCATAAAAACATGTATTTTATGTTAAGAAAAGCGCTGGTTAGCTAAATATGCCACGTCCTGTGAAGTCACCACATCCTGTGGAAGGCAGATGCCAAAGTGAAGCCGCTTCAAATTTTTTGGTCCTTTTTATCCTCCTTATTTAAACACGCACTAATAGTAGAATACCTGTAATCATGTCCTGCCATTCGTTCCCTGCCTATGTTGAAGAAAAAATCCTTTTATTTGTACCTTTTTTGGACTTGCAATTTTTCTGAAAATATGAAAAACTACTTACGAGCTGAGTGTAGACACAGTTTACTAATTGAAAACTTTTCAGGCTGAGTATAAAGCCTAAATTTATCTTTAGGAGGGAAACTACATGCCATACATTACTGTAAAAATGCTAGAAGGCCGTACAGAGGATCAAAAAAAGAATCTTGTAGAAAAAGTAACAGATGCTGTATCTGAAACAACAGGAGCTCCAAAAGAAAAAGTAGTCGTATTTATAGAAGAAATGACTAAAAATAATTACGGCATCGCTGGTAAGCGTGTAAGTGATCAATAAGTAAGTTGTAATGAATCTTGATTTTAGAAAAAGCCAGTCGTTTTATTAAACGGCTGGCTTTTTCTAAAAATCAATGCTTCGTTTTCTCTTTAAGACTTTCAATATATACATAAGCTTTCTCTACTTCTTCATCGGTGTATTTTTGTTTACTTTTTATTGTAAATACTTTTTCTTTCACTTCTTCTTTTGCTAAATTATCAAAATACAGCACGGTGGAAACTAGCTCAAGAAATCTAGAGTTTTGTTCATTCATATCTGTAAGACAAGATGGCAAAGACGGCATATCCACTTCATTTAGTTCCAAAAATTCTTTTCCATCATCTGTCAATGTATAACGATACTGAAAATAACCGCCCTTTTTTTCCTTTACCTCATTTAAAAACCCCATATTGCACAACTCTTCTACTCTTAAAGTTAACTCTTCTGAATAGGGTCCAAAGAAATGAAACTGATATTTCTCTTGAAAAGGAAAATCCAGCTTTTTCGCAATATAAATCATTTTTTGCAGTTTTTTTCTTCCAATAATCTCACCTGAAGTAGCAATAGCTTTTATTATTTTAGCATGGTCTTTTAACAAAACTTGTCATCTCCTACTCCGTTTAATCCTAAAAAAGCATCACTTTTTTCAGAATAATTGCTTTACTTTATGTCTAACAATTGACGAATTTGTTTTTTTATTCTCTCTTTTGTACTGTCATCTTTTAAGATATCTTTAGGAAAGTATAGTTTGTGGTCGGTTCTTCTTTTCCCAGAAATACTATCAACAATTTCTGATTCTCTAGAAAGTTCCCTTATCTCGTTATTTTTCATCAATAAATGAATAGGCAATCGTTCTTCCTCTTCACCAGGGCGGTAAAAATCATATGGCAGGTCTGACGAAGAATCAACAACAAGATAATAGTCTGGATTGATTCCCGCCTTTTGAAATAGTACAGATAACTCGGCAAGCTTTTTATATTCTTTCGCTGGATCAAACTCTACGTATTTAAATAAATTTCTATTCATAAACCTGCGACAAAGATCACTTAATACTGCATCTTCTTCCTCTTGCCACATTTGAAAATAATAAAGAATAATCGCTTCATCCAATTTTAAGTAGTCTTCTAATGTTGTTTCTTCTTCAAAAAGTGAGAAAAAATGAATAGGCAGATGTTTGAAGGAGTAGAACTGCTCATGTAAGTGTTTTGCTCTATGTAATATTTTGGTCAGTATTACTTCTGCACTTCTCGTTACAGGATGAAAATACACTTGCCAGTACATTTGATAGCGGCTCATAATATAATCTTCGACTGCATGCATGCCACTTTGTTTGATTACTGCCTGGTCTTCTCGCGGAAGCATGACACGCATTATTCGTTCCATATCAAAGTTTCCGTAACTAACCCCAGTAAAATAAGCATCTCGTAATAAATAATCCATCCTGTCTGCATCAATTTGACTGGAAATTAAACTTACTACCAGCTTTTCATTGGAGGTTTTTCCTATAACTTCTGCAACCTTTTTCGGAAAGTCCTTTTCTACTTTCTTCAATATATGATTTACTTCTGTATTTCCTAAAATAATCTTTTGAGTAAAGTGTTCATGATCTAAATCAAATACTTTTTCAAAGGAGTGAGAGAATGGACCATGGCCAAGATCATGCAGCAAAGCAGCACAGAGAGAAAGTAGCCTTTGATTATTATTCCATTCTTTTCTTTCTTTAAAAACATCATCAATAATTCGCCTGACAATTTCATATACGCCTAGAGAATGATTAAATCTGCTATGTTCTGCTCCATGAAATGTTAAATAGGTTGTTCCAAGCTGCTTAATTCTTCGCAAGCGCTGAAACTCTTTTGTTCCAATTAAATCCCATATTACTCGGTCTCGTACATGAATGTAGCGATGCACGGGATCTTTAAATACCTTCTCTTCGCTTAACACATCCGTAGAATAGGGCATTGTTTTACCTTCTTTCTATTAGCTTACATCTCTTAAGTTCTCCGGTTCCTGCCTCTATCAGAAGCATTAAACATCAAGAACGTATTTTTTCAAATGCTATATAAATATAGAACTACCCTGAAAAGAGGAATGTGCGCTCTATTAGTCCGCAGCCGGAATACACTTCGCTTTCCATGGGGCGGGCGCCGAGCCTCCTCGGAGCTTTGCTCCTGCGGGGTCTCGCCTGTTCCGCTAATCCCATAGG
>JBDNRM010000101.1:0-14772 GCA_047718615.1 Bacillus sp. (in: firmicutes)
TAATAAAGCATTATGGAAAGAATGGGGCTAAAAGAATGAAATTATTTTCTGATTTAACGGAAAAACAAATAAAACGTTTATTTTATAAAGCACCAGAAGAATTATCAAATGATTCTGAAAAAGATGTATTGTCTTATGCTTTAGCTTCTACTTTGTATATGCCAGCAACAAGACCAAATATTTATCATGATCTTCTGATAAAAAAACACCCTGCTTTAACCTCTATGGTTATTTGTTTAGAGGATTCAATTGGAGACAATGAAGTAGAGCTTGCAGAAAAAAAACTAGTGGAAGAATTGACAAAAATCAAAGCCGGCTTAGACAATGGCGATATAATAAAAAAAGAACTGCCATTAATTTTTATTCGAATTCGTTCCGTTGATCAATTTTTAAGAATAATGACGGCATTGGAAGACAGCATCGACTTATTAACCGGAATTGTTATCCCAAAATTTGATGCAAATATTGGCGGCGTCATATTAAAAAAACTAGAAAACTATAATAATAAAGGCAATGTCCTTTATGCTATGCCAATTTTGGAAACAAAAAAAATTATTGAAAAAGAAACAAGAATGACAGAACTTTTATCCATTAAATCTGTTTTAGACCAATATAAACAATTGATTTTAAATGTTCGAATTGGAGCAACAGATTTTTGTGGTTTATATGGAATCCGCCGTAATACGGATACAACGGTTTATGATATCGCGATAATTCGTGATTGTATTAGTGATATTGTGAATGTGTTTTTACGAGCGGATAGTCCATATGTTGTTTCTGGTCCTGTCTGGGAATATTTTTCTACAAAAGAAAGAATGCTCATTCCCCAGTTAAGAGAAACACCTTTTCGCAAACGATACGGAAAAGCTGGCATGCAAATGCGAACACAATTGATTGATAAACATATGGATGGCTTAATTCGCGAGGTAATGATGGATATTACCAATGGTTTAACGGGCAAAACGATTATACATCCAACCCATATAAAACCTGTACAAGCATTAAATGTCGTTTCATACGAAGAATATAATGATGCTTGTAACATTGTAAACAGCAAAAATGGAGAAATTGGTGTAATGAAAAGCAGTTTTTCCAATAAAATGAATGAAATAAAACCCCATTATTATTGGGCGCAGAAAATACTATTAAAATCAAAAGTGTACGGGGTGTTTCATGAAGAATTTACATACATTGACTTGCTTAAACAAGAAAATTTCGTTGCCAATAATCGCTGATTTAAATATGCAAATAGAAATAAACGAAAATCCATTTCAGTTGCCTATTGAAGATTTTTTTCTGATGGCCGCGAGAATAAATAAAAAGCGTTCTTTTTTATTTGTCAGCAAAATTTTAGGGAAACATCTTCCAATTGATCCGAAAACCGGCTTGTTAACTGGCTTTTTGCTTGCAGCAAGATATGAAGAAGTAAGGACAGGAAAAAAATCATCCAAGCGAGAGAAACTATTAGATTATTACACTCATTCTTTAGCTTTCTTTGAAGATGAGCCTTTTGTGGAGAAAGAGGTTTCTTGTCCCGTTATTATTGGCTTTGCTGAAACAGCAACAGCCCTTGGGCATAGTTTTTATCAAGCGTTTAAAGATGCTGCTTTTTTTCATACGACAAGGGAAAATGTTAATGAAGTTTCCTCTATTATTTCCTTTGAGGAAGAACACTCACATGCAACCTCCCATCGTTGTTATGTGGACGAATCATTTTTAGATAATGAGCGGGAAATTATTTTAGTGGATGATGAATTAACAACAGGAAATACAGCAATTAATATTATCCGTGAGATTCAACAAAAGTATCCTCGTAAAGTGTATACCGTTGTTTCTATTCTTGATTGGCGTACTAAAGAGCAGGAAAAAGCGATGACTGCTCTTGAAAAGGAATTGGGTATTGTTGTTCATTTTGTCAGCTTATTGAAAGGTACTTTTAACCTTCGTGAAGGTAATGGTTTATTCACACCTCAGTCTAAACAAGATGTCGTTGATAAAAGAAATGGCAAGGCGATTCAGCTCGAGTATGAGGATTTGTCTGAATACATAGGCGATAGAATTCATCCATTCACTTCCACTACACTTTCAGATGAAATCAACAGTCATTATTATTTAATCGACACAGGTCGTTTTGGTATCGAAAAGGCACAGCGAAATGATGCATGGTTAAAAGAGGCGGGAGACTATTTGGCTTCTAAAAGAACAACAAAAAAAGCACTCGTTATCGGAACAGGCGAATTTATGTATATTCCGATGAAAATTGCCAGTTATATGGGAGAGAATGTATTCTATCAATCTACAACAAGAAGTCCTATTTATCCGAATAATGAGTCTCACTATGGGGCAAAAACAGCTTATTCGTTTCCAAATCCTGAAGATCAACGTATTGATCATTATTTATATAATCTTGAAATCGATTCATACGAAGAAGTGTTTATTCTTTTTGAAAGAAAAGTAGATGCTGATAAATTACTGCCATTAATAGAAAAAATACAAGAGACTGCTATAAATAAACTAACGATTGTTTATTGCTATGGGGGGGAAGAACTTGGAAGTGAAAAGTGCAAATTTCGGTTCATATAAAAAAGAGGATGCCATATTTCTGCTGAAAGATTTAAGCAATATAAAGCTGGAAGGTTCAACAGAAGACAGGGAGAAGCGTATTCAAAATGGTCAGCATTACAGTGAAACATTGCCGATTGAATATAACCCGCCAGAACATTATTTACAGTTATTTTCTGAAACACTGAAAGAATATAAACAAAAAGTAGCACAATGCACCGCTATTGTGGCAGAAGAAATTTTTCACCAAAAAGGTGCTCAAACAGTCCTTGTATCATTAGCAAGAGCTGGTTCACCGATTGGAATATTAATAAAAAGGTATATCAGCATGCAGTATGGTGTAGATCTGCCTCATTATAGTATTTCAATTATTCGTGATAAAGGAATAGATGAAAATGCTCTTCTTTTTATTATGGAAAAACATAAAGACGCTACTATTCAATTCATTGATGGATGGACTGGCAAAGGGGCGATATCCATCGAATTAACAAAAGCGTGTCGAAATTTTTATAAGAAATACCAAATAATGCTTGACGACACTTTGGCAGTATTGGCAGATCCAGGTTATTGTACAAACTTGTATGGAACAAGAGAAGATTTTCTGATTCCGAGCGCTTGCTTAAATTCGACCGTCTCTGGCCTAGTAAGTAGAACGGTTTTAAATGACGTGTATATCGGAAAAGAAGATTTTCATGGAGCTAAATTTTATCAGGAATTGCTGCCTTTTGATGTTTCAAATTATTATTTAGATGAAATAACAGCTGAATTTGCTTCACTCAATCAAGAAGAAATAGAAGAAGCGAGAAGACAAAATAGGGAAGATCAGGAAATTTCTTTTAAAGGCATGGAGGAAGTTCTGGCAATTAAAGAGGAATTTAAAATTGATTCCACCCATTATGTCAAGCCGGGAGTAGGAGAAACTACAAGAGTATTATTGAGACGGGTCCCGTGGAAAATACTAATGAAGGATCCAAGTAGTCCTTATGTTCGACATATTGTGATGCTGGCAAAAGAAAGAGGGGTTGAAATAATTCCTTATAAGCAGATGAGTTATACTTGCTGTGGATTAATTAAAAAAGTGGGGGCAGACGAATGATGTTTGCTTCTGATTTAGATAGAACATTAATTTATTCGAAGAGAGCCCTTGAAACATTGCAAAGCACCACACAGGACAAAATGAAAGCAGTAGAAGCAAAAAATGGCGAAAATGTCTCTTTTATGACAGAACGTTCTTTTCAGCTTTTAAAAGAGTTAGCAGAAAACACCCTTTTTGTACCAGTAACAACAAGAACGTATGAGCAATATGAAAGAGTTTTTATTTTTAAAAAGGATATACAAGTTATCTATAGTGTTTCTAGTAATGGAGCTAATATTTATTACAAAGGACACAAGGTAGAAGAATGGCAAAAACATGTAACAAAGCGTTTGCAAATAGAATGTCTAAAAAAAGAGCTTTTATTGCAAAAACTAGAAGCGTTTTCTTTTAATGGAACATTAAAAATAGCGGATAATCTCTTTTTTTATTATATATTACAAAGTGATATTAGTAGGGAAACGAAAGAAATGGTCGTAAATCTAGCAAATTCCTTCGGTTGGAAAGTATCTTTACAAGGAAGGAAGCTATATTTTATGCCACTTCCTATTTGCAAAGGGGAAGCTATTAAATTTATTCAAAATAGAGAAGGTATTACAACGATAGCTGGTGCAGGAGATTCTGTTTTAGATTTTCCTTTTCTTGAATTGTCTACAAAATCGTTTGTTCCTTGTCATGGAGAGCTTGCTGCTGAGAGAGAGTTCTCTAGTACTTTTTATGTAACGGAAAAAACGGGGGCGGATGCTGGTGAAGAGATTGTCGAGAAGGTTCACGAAATGTTTTCTACTGTTAAGAGACAAGAAAATGTCCAACGATAAGAAATGGAACTACTGGAATTTTCATCAGGTGGTGTAGTATCTCCACCTGATGTTTAAAGTTTATTAGTGTTGTAAACTTAATTTTGGGCTACCGTGAAAAGCTACTTTGGCTCTCTTGAATAGTCCGCAGTCGGAATACACTTCGCTTTCCATGGGGTGGGCGTCGAGCCTCCCTTGTTTCACTGCGAGGTCTCGCCTGTTCCGCAATTCCTATAGGATTCTTCGTTCGTGTATTCCGACTGCTCCCAGCTTCAAATTTAGATCATAAAAAATGGAATGTTGCTTCTGTTCATGTGCCATGGTGTAAAATTTATTGCGTAGGTGTTTACTTAGATGGTTTATGCAAATATTTTTCCAATAAAAAATACAAGGCTAGGAAAAAGGCATAAAAGCTGATAAAAAGAAGCAATGCTAATGAAAAGGATTGAAAAAAAATCCCTACAAAAAAACAAAGAATGAAATTAATGATAAACAAGTCAATAAAAAGGTAAATCGTCGAACTTAAAATAGTTTGAACAAGTTGTAGTTCTTGTTTAAGCTCATGATAAGGGGGTTTACGAAATAATACTCTCATATGCAGCACCTACTTGCCTGTTGTACTGTATGATATGCGCCTAGAAGGAAAGACGTGAAAAATCCATTATTCTATTAGTTGTTAGTAGAAGACTAATATAAAAAGCTTTTTACATCAGCATAGAATAAAAAGAAGCAGGTTTCTTAAGGTTATAAGCAGAGAGCAGTCAGAATACACGAAGACTCCTATGGGAATTGCGAGACAGGTGAGACCCCGCAGGAGTTTACTCCGAGGAGGCTTACCGCTCGCCCCATGGAAAGCGAAGTGTATTCAGACTGCGGACTATTCGAGAGAACCAACCCCTATTTTCAGGGTAGACACTTTTGCGGTAAAATTCGCACCAGAGCACATGAAAAGAAGCAGTTTCTCTAAGTTTTTTAGTTGAAAGCAGAGAGCAGCCAGCATACACGAAGACTCCCGCGGGAATGCGAAAAAGACGAGACCCCGCAGCGAGGAGGCTCGACGCTCGCCCGTAGGAAAGCCAAGTGTATGCTGACTGCGGACTAATTGAGAGAACCAATTCCTTTTTTTTAGTCTAACCTTTAAAAATTTGAAACTTTTTATCCATGTATTCGTATGAAAGACAAGGAAAATATTTAGCATTATGCCAAGGCTATGCTATGATAACAGTAGTTAGTTTCCTGATAATAAGTTAAAATGTTGTCTACCACCTAATAGAGGAATTCTTCCTGATGAAAAAATCAAAGAAACTCTAGTTGCTTTTAAAGGGAAGTGGAGAAATGATTGAAAAAGTACATACAATAAACAATCGAATACTTCCTTTGTCTTTAGATAACTGGTATGAACTATTACAAAAACCATTAAAAGATCGACCAGAATATAAAGAAGACAATGGAGTCATCACATATGGCCAAATCATGGTCAAACTTCTTGGTATATCCATAGATGAAGATGAATATTATAATCAATTATTTGAATGGATCTATCAAGAAGAAAACGATTTACTTTTATTAACCGATGAAAATTTAAACAGGGTAATGGATAATAAATATTTTCAATCTATCCAAAAGGTACTTAATATCTTTCAAGAACAAAACTTATCGATTAATCGGTTCATTGCGTTCCTAGATGGTGAGAATTTATTATTAAAGTCAACACTGCCAGCAGTTCATCGCAAGATTCGAGAAGCCATGATTTCTGTATTTCAGCTATTTGCCAAAATAGAAGAAAATGGGATGAATAATAGCGAATTAAGACGAGTACTTGTTGATATTATTAAATGGTCTATTAATCATTTGAGTCCGGTCTTGGATAAAAGTATGACAAAAGGGCAGATGCCAAAATTTATGTGGTATGGGGATGCTAAAAAAAGTCAAGTTTATTTTCTGATTTTTTTGCAAGAAATAGGCTGTGACTTGATTCTTGTTCATCCGAATGGTACAGATGTGTTGCAACAGCCAGCGCAAATGAAAACGGCATTCACACATAACTACCCACAAACAAAAATGCCAGAAAGCTTTCCGACTGAAAAAAGAAGAAGAACAGCAACTGTAGCCTATAGAGCTTCAAGAGAAATAGAAAGTATTCTAAATCACGAAGGCTCAGGTTTATACAAACCTTGGCAGCTTAGAGAATATATGCCGATGTCGGTTACCTTAAAAACAACGTATGATGAATTATTTTTATTAGAAAAAGAAAAAGCTATGATTCGTCCGAATTTTGAGGTGAAGAACGGAGAAGTGAAAATTCCAACGATTTTTGCTAAAGTAGTTGGTGTAAGCAAAAATCGGAAAGAATATTGGGATCGATTGCATTCTATCACTTCCGTTGAACACTCCTTATTAATTAAAGAATTTCCATTTTCACGTGCAGTAGTCAGTGATTTTCGTTTCCATTATCGCAACGCTTTGGGCAAAGACGGAAAATTAGATCCCGACTTAATGATAAAAGCTCATTATTGGAATTATGGAAGACTGCCAAATTGGCTGCAAAAGGGAATTGCCCATGCGATTTGTACGATTTGTGATAAACCATATTTAAAGGCACTCTCAAATGAAGCAGAAGAAGAAGTTGCCATCTTTTTATTTTCACAAGGGCTGTTGTTGCCTGCTAATATAGTGAAGCTGCTGCAAAAATTTGACTACTCTCAAGAGATACCCAGTGTTATATTATTTAAAACAGAAATAAATGGAATTTTTACAAGGGAAGATGCGGCGGTATTGCTGTTTTTAAATACATTTGGAGTAGATGTTATTCTTTATAATCCTGCGGGACATATGGACATTGAAAATTTTGTAGAAGAAGGACTCTTTGACGAACATTTATTAGAAGATGTTGTCTTTGAAATGGAATTTAAGGAAAAATCCTTCATTAAAAAAATATTTAATAATGGTATTTTAAAAAATAGAAGGGGAGATTAACGATGAGCAGTATGCAACCGTCTAATTCGACATATACAGGCAGTCAAACAGTGGATGTATTAACAGAAGATAAAGTAACAGAGATTAAATCGGCATTAAAAAAAGAACCAGAAGTACAGCAGTTGGCAAGCTCCATTGATGAAAGAGATCAAATTCAAATATTGGAATTTGGAAAAGAACCAGCTGTCCAAATTTCCCGGTTTTCTGATCAGATTTTAAATAATATGAGAACGACAAAGGTAGAAGATTCAGGTGAATTATTAAAGCAGCTTGGTCGAATTATGGATAAGTTTGATAAAAAAGATTTCGAACAATCGTCTGGCGGCTTCTTCGGAAAATTATTTAAAAAAAGTGAAAAAATGATGGAAAAGCTATTTGGAAAATATCAATCAATGGGCCAGGAAATTGATAAAGTATATGTGGAAATCTCCAAATATCAAACAGAAATGGTCGACTCAACGACGATGCTGGATGAAATGTATGAACAGAACTATCAATACTATTTAACCTTGGAAAAATACGCTGTTGCTGGCCAGGTTAAATCTGAAGAGCTTAAACAAAATATGCTACCACAGCTGGAAGCGAAAGCAAGATCAGGAGATCAGTTGGCTGGAATGCAATTAGATACATTACGAAATGCGATTGAGTTATTAGATCAGCGTGTGTACGATTTAGAAATGGCAAAAATGGTTGCATTGCAAACAGCTCCGCAGATCCGTTTGTTGCAGCGGGGGAATACAAAGTTAATTGGGAAAATCAATTCTGCCTTTGTAACAACGATTCCTATTTTTAAAAACGGATTAATTCAAGCAGTTGCTGCAAAAAGACAAAAATTAGTTGCTGACAGCATGAGTGAGTTAGATCGCCGAACAAATGAAATGCTAGTACGAAATGCGCAAAATATATCACAGCAAAGTACAGAAATAGCAAGATTAGCCGGTGCTCCTAGTATTAAAATTGAGACAATAGAGGAATCCTGGAATATCATTATGAAGGGTATGCAGGAAACGAAATCTATTGAAGAAGAAAATAAACGCCTTCGTGTAGAAGGAACAAAAAAATTAGAACAACTGCAAAATAATTTTAAACAAATGAAATTAAAAGGCTAAAATTAAAAATATCGGAGGGTAATATAATGGCAATTAACTTACAAAAAGGACAACGAGTAGATTTAACAAAAGGAAATCCTGGATTATCCAAAATAATGGTTGGACTTGGATGGGATCCTGTTCAACAAAAAGGTGGAGGACTGCTAGGTTCATTATTTGGAGGAGGAGCAGCTGCTAATGTTGACTGTGACGCTTCTGTTATTATGTTAGGAGAAAACGATAAAGTATTACATAATAGTGACGTTATTTACTTTGGTAATTTAAAAAGTAAGGATGGTAGTGTTCAACATTCCGGAGATAATTTAACTGGTGCCGGAGATGGTGATGATGAGCAAATTAATATTGATTTAAGTCGTGTACCTGCTTCTATTCAAAAACTTGTCTTCGTTGTTAATATTTATGATGCAATAAAAAGAAAACAGCATTTCGGCATGATTCAAAATGCTTTTATTCGTATTGTTAATCCAAATTCAAATTCTAGTTTGATTCATTATAATTTAACGGATGATTATAATGGGAAAACAAGTCTAGTTGTAGGTGAATTATATCGTCATGGACAAGAATGGAAATTTGCTGCAGTTGGAACAGGAACAAATGCAGGAAGTTTAGGAGAAGTTGTAAAATCATATTCTTAATATAGAAGGTCACTTTCGATAGAAACGAAAAAGATAGTATAAGAGGTTGTTCAAAAAAGTTCGATAAAAAGGAGCATCGAATTTTCAGGTCCTTCTTATCCTCCTTTTTGAACACATATTATAAAACTTTTAGGAGGGCATAGTATGAGTATCAATTTATCAAAAGGCCAACGAATTGATTTAACAAAAACGAATCCGGGCTTAAAAAGAGCTGTTATCGGGTTAGGTTGGGATACAAATCGTTATGATGGCGGAGCCGATTTTGATTTGGATGCATCTGCTTTTTTAGCAGATGAGAACGGAAAAGTAATAAATGATCTGGACTTTATTTTTTATAATAATTTACAGCATCCAAGTGGCGGTGTGGAGCATACAGGTGATAACCGAACAGGTGTAGGCGATGGTGATGATGAACAAATTATCATTGATTTTTCAAAAATACCGGCACATGTTCAAAAAGTCGGAATAGCTGTTACCATTCATGATGCTGAGCACCGCAGTCAAAACTTTGGACAAGTTAGCAATGCTTTTGTTCGGGTTGTTAATGAAGAAAATGATACAGAAATTCTTCGCTTCGATTTAGGAGAAGATTTTTCTGTAGAAACGGCTGTCGTTATTTGCGAGCTATACAAACATAATGCTGATTGGAAGTTCAATGCAATAGGAAGCGGCTTTTCAGGCGGCCTAGCAGCTTTATGCCAAAATTATGGCTTAGAAGTTTAATTGAGAATTGAGCAAAAAATAATGCAGAAGTAAAGGTAATTCAATGGATAAAACGAACTATAAATAAAAAACGTTGACGAAAGTGTTTTTTATCTATAGGGTTGAGTTTATTCCATTGAATTGCTTTTTTTTATGAGAATATTTGTGGATTAAACATTTTATAGGAACTTCCATGACCTTCTATTCTTACTCTATTTCTAACTATGCTATAATGGAATTTATATAACTAGATAGTTTCATATAGTTGCTTCTTTTCTCTGCTTGAAGCGTAAATCACACACAGCATGAATGATATGGAGAAAAGAGGAGATTGGATGAAGAAAAGAAAGCTCTTATTGCCCTTTTTGATGATAGGCTTAACTTCCATCTTAATGGGAAATGCCCAATTGCAAATGGATGGGGTTTTACTAAAAAACTATGCCACTTCTTCCTATTTAAAGAAGGAGTTATCTTTTGATGCGCAAAAAAACGTAGAAAATATAATTCTTTTGCCAAAATCATCATTTAATGAAGAAGAAGCGGTCGCTATCATAAACAGATTAAATAATTTGCCGCCGTCTCTATTAAAAAAAATAAATGATAATGGTATTAAAATAAAATTATTTACTGGGAAACTAACAGATAATCCTACAGCTAAAAATCTTGCAGGAGTGACTCCGAGAGGCTATCAATCAAACAGAACTTGGGATCAAGTGCCTGGGATTGGTGGTGGACAAACTGTATTAGTTAAAATCGGTGCTAGCCAAAAAGGGAATGGTCATGGCTCCATTAATCTTGAATATCATGAGCTAGCACATTCTATTGACTATAAAGTATTAGGTCATTATAGTAAAACAAAGGTGTATCTCTCTATATGGAATAAAGAAAAATTCACTTTATTTCCAAATAAACCCTATTTTCAGCAATATGCAGAAGAGTATTTTGCTGAAACTTTTGCCATGTTTTATTATGGAGGATTGGAAAAAGAACGTTTGCGACTCAATGCTCCACTTACGTTTCAGTATATAGAGTCAATCAGGTGATTTAATTTCGAAAAAAGATGAGTTAGCACTAGCGCTTGTTTGTATATTAAATATGAAGAAAAAAGGATGTTTTGAAGTGAAACAATATTTACAATTATGTGAGCATGTTTTAGAAAATGGAGTAAAAAAAGAGGATCGTACAGGTACGGGAACAATCAGTTCTTTTGGTTATCAAATGCGTTTTAACTTAGCAGAGGGTTTTCCCCTTATTACAACGAAAAAACTTCATTTGCGCTCGATTTTTTACGAATTATTATGGTTTTTAAACGGTGACACCAACATTAAATATTTACAAGATCATAATGTGCGTATTTGGAATGAATGGGCAGATGAAAATGGGGATTTAGGTCCAGTATATGGGCATCAATGGCGTTCATGGACTTCTCGAGATGGGGATACGATTGATCAAATTTCTGACTTAGTAAAGGCAATTAAAACAAATCCTGATTCAAGACGTTTGATAATTAGCGCTTGGAATGTAGGCGATATTCCTAAAATGGCATTGCCTCCTTGCCACTGTCTATTTCAATTTTATGTTGCTGATGGGAAGCTTTCTTGCCAGCTTTACCAGCGTTCAGCTGATGTATTTTTAGGTGTTCCATTTAATATAGCTTCCTATAGCTTATTAACCTATATGATCGCACAAGTATGCGATTTAGAAGTTGGAGAATTTATTCATTCTTTTGGAGATGTCCATATTTATAATAATCATGTAGAACAAGTTAAATTGCAGTTAACTCGAGAACCAAAACCGCTTCCAAAATTGAAAATCAATAAAGAGGTTAAGGATATTTTCTCCTTTAACTATGAAGATTTTGAAATAGTTGATTATGAAGCACATCCACATATTAAAGGAGTGGTAAGTGTATGATTTCTTTAATAGTTGCTATGGATATAAATAATGTGATTGGTCACAAAAATGAACTTCCTTGGCATCTTCCTGAGGATTTAAAATATTTTAAAAAAGTAACAACAGGTCATCCTATTGTGATGGGGAGAAAAACAAGGGAATCAATCGGTAGAAATTTACCGAATAGAGAAAATGTAATTATCACAAGAAATAGAGAATTTGTTTGTGAGAACTGTACTATTTTACATTCGATAGAAGACTTAAAAGCTTGGAGTAAAACAAAAACCAATGAAGAGATTTTTATTATAGGTGGCGCAGAAATATTTAAAGAAACAGTAGCAATTGCTGACAAATTGTATGTAACAAAAATAGATGCTGCCTATTCTGGAGACACCTATTTTCCTGCAATAGATTGGAGCGGGTGGAACATTATTTCAGAGGAAAAAGGTCTAAAAGATGAAAAAAATAATGTTGATTATACTTTTTTTGTGTATGAAAATAAAAAAGCGTAAGCTTAAAGCTGCTCCAAACAATAAATAATACAAATAAAAAAACAAATTGCTGTCTGCAATTTGTTTTTTTGTTACGATCCATAATTAGATAGTTAAACATAAAATAGAATACAAAAATAAATAAAGCTGCTGCCACATAAAACAAACACATGCCATACTGCATGGAAATAAGGTTTTTTTTGTAATACATAAAATATGCTGCCCAAGGTATAAAGCATTCCACCAAGAAATAGAAGAATAAAACCAGATGTACCAATCGCATGGTACAATGGCACCGCTCCGAATACAATCATCCAGCCCATAATGACATAAAGTACGGTTGATAGAATAAGAAATCTTTTTACAAAATAACACTTAAATACGATACCGCAAGCAGCTAGTCCCCAGACAATCCCAAACAAGGTCCAGCCTAATGCTCCTTTAATCGAAACAAGAACAAACGGAGTGTAGGTGCCTGCGATCAATAAATAAATAGCAGAATGATCTAATATTTCGAAAAAATCCTTTAGTTTTTTATGCGTAATACTATGCAAAAGAGTGGAACATAAATATAAAATAATCATTGTTGCACCAAAAATGGTAAAACTGACTACTCTCCACGGATCCCCTGATTTTACAGCGAACATAATGAGCATAACGAGTGCTGGAATACTTAAAATAAAACCGATTCCATGTGTAATACTATTAGCAATCTCTTCTTTCGTGGTAAAGTTCATCCTATCACTCCCTAGTTCTTTCATTGTAATGCAAAAAAGAACGAAAAACAAATGACATTCGTCATATAGAGTTTGAAATTCTACGCATCCAAAATATAATCAATAATTTAAAATATTAAAAAATATTGACAAGAAAGGATGGAAAATAGGTGGTAACATGTTATAATGTACAAATTACAATGGGTAGAAATGAGGTTTGAGGATATGGAACAGAAGGTTATGAAAAAATGGGTGCAGTTGGAGGATATTATGATTGCATACCAACGAATAAAAGACATAGTAGCCCATACTCCTTTACAAAAAAATCAGCGGCTTTCTGAAAAATATGATTGTAATATTTACTTAAAAAGAGAAGATTTGCAGCATGTACGCTCTTTTAAATTAAGAGGTGCATTTTATTGTATGAAGATGTTGGAAAAAGAACAAATGAAAAATGGTGTTGTCTGTGCAAGTGCAGGGAATCACGCACAAGGTGTTGCCTATGCTTGCAAATATTTAGGTGTTCATGGAAAAATATTCATGCCGGCAACAACTCCTAAACAAAAAGTCAGCCAAGTTAAAATGTTTGGAAAAGACAATGTAGAAGTCATTTTAGTGGGAGACACATTTGATGATTCTTATGTAGAAGCTGTATCATGTGCGGAGAAAGAAGAGCGAGCATTTATCCACCCTTTTAATGATGAAAATGTTATTGCTGGGCAAGGAACTGTTGCGATTGAAATTATGAACGACAGTGATGAACCTATTGATTATGTATTTGCCAGTATTGGCGGTGGCGGATTAATGGCAGGATTGAGCACATATATAAAGAGTGTTTCTCCTTTAACAAAAATGATTGGTGTAGAGCCCGCAGGTGCACCTTCGATGAAAAAAGCCATCCTTAGTAAGGAGCTTGTAAAATTAGATAAGATTGATAAGTTTGTTGATGGTGCAGCTGTTAAATGTGTGGGTCAGAAGAATTTTGAAATCTGTCAGGAACTCTTAGATGATATTTTGCTTGTACCAGAAGGAAAGGTATGTACATCTATTCTGTCCTTATATAATGAACATGCAATTGTAGCAGAGCCTGCAGGTGCTTTGCCTGTTGCGGCACTAGACTTATATAAAGACAAAATTAAAGGCAAAAATGTCGTTATTGTTATTAGCGGTGGTAACAATGATATTGATAGAATGCAGGATATTAAAGAACGATCCTTATTATATGAAGGCTTATTGTATCATTTTATTGTTAATTTCCCTCAAAGAGCAGGTGCTTTAAGGGAATTTCTTGATGCAGTTTTAGGGCCGGAAGATGATATTACTAGATTTGAATATACGAAAAAAAATAACAAAGAAAATGCTCCTGCACTAGTTGGGTTAGAATTAAAGCATCGTGAAGATTATAAAGATTTAATCGAAAGAATGGATAAAAAAGGATTTCCATATACGGAACTCAACAAAGATTCTAACTTGTTCCATTTATTAGTGTAAAAAATCCATCAACTCTTATAAATTTTAAGAGTTGATGTTTTTTTTCTTTTGGTTTTTGGGAAATGATAAGTGTATGTTAAAGCTCAATAAACGAAGGTCTCCGTATTGCTATTGTCCTCGTTTATGTTGGCTTAAAGTCTTGTGAACAATCTTGCACAGCGGAAATTTCACCTTATTGGATAGAGCTTTTGGATTTCTATAATGCAAAATTCAGGATGCTTTTCTTATTAATTTATGTCGAAAAATCGACGAATGCATAAGTATAGAAGAAAATATTATACAAAATAGCCAGCTTAAGATATAATTA
>JBDNRM010000102.1:0-14748 GCA_047718615.1 Bacillus sp. (in: firmicutes)
CTTTTAAATCAATAGTATTTTTTTAGACTTGATTTTTCGTAATATATGTTTTTACAGATGGGGGCTCATATGTATAAAATTGATCGAGTAGTCCTCTTGGCTCTGTATCAATAAGTGCCATGGTACGATATTTTTCATCTAAAAACTGTTCCTTGGTCATATGATTAAAGAAAGCAATAATCTGATCATAATAATGATGGATATTTAAAAGACCGCATGGTTTTTTATGTAGTCCCAACTGCGACCATGTGAAAATTTCGAAAAACTCTTCTAAAGTTCCTGGTCCTCCTGGCAAAGCGATAAACCCATCTGCAAGTTCCGCCATTTTCGCTTTTCTTTCATGCATGGAATCTACAATAATAAGCTCTGTTAAATTTCTATGGAAAATTTCTTTTTTCTCTAAAAAAGTTGGTATAATACCAATTACTTCTCCCCCATTATTAAGCACAGAATCTGCAACTGCTCCCATTATTCCTACACTTGCTCCACCATACACAAGTGTTATATTGCGTTGAACCAATTCTTCTCCCAATTTTTTTGCGTATTTTATATAAACGTCCGATGCCCCATTACTAGACCCACAAAATACTGCTAATTTTTTCACGTTAATCGCCTCCTAAAAAACTCCTCTTTTATTATACGAAACTATCTAAATTTTGTTAAACTTAATGAAGGAAAAGGAGGCTTTAAAATGAATGTTACGGAATTTCAGCAATGGGTAAAGGATTATTATAAAAATAGAGGCTGGTCAGAGTTAGATATTTTTATTCGAATTGGATTTTTAGCAGAAGAAACAGGTGAAGTTGCTCGTGCGATCAGAGCCCTTGAGATTGGCAGAGACAGACCAGATGAAGCAAGCAGCTCAATTGCAGAAAAGAAACAAGAGTTAACAGAAGAATTAGGAGATGTGCTAGGGAATTTAATTGTAATAGCGAATAAATATAATATTCCGCTAGAAGAAGTGTTTCACTCCCACAAAGCAAAATTAACCGAACGCTATTCTATTAAATAGATTTATAGGGGAATTTAGGATCGTTTTTCATAAAAATGATCTAGTTTTAAAACTAGATTATCAATCTATAAGGATACATGTTTAATTGGAGCTATCCAGTGCTCCCCCACCTAAAAGTAATATTTTCTTTAATCATCTAACTCAAACTTTGCACCTTCAAATTCGTTTGCAAGTCTTGATATTACTCGGTTTAAGAATAATAAATGGGAGGTTTGTTTTTTAAAAGGCGAGAAAGTATATATTTTTTGAAATGTGAAGGCTGTCTAGCTTCGCAGTACAGGATGTACAAGTGCCGGCCAAGACAATAAGGACGTGGCGTATTTTGCCGGTCAGCGCCTAGCCCCAGTGAGTATTGCCTCCAGCCTCTAAATGTCATTCCATTTAATATGTCTAAAGGACACATGAACATAGACAGATTCTTCATTTATATAAAATAAATTGGTATTATATTATCAAATAAGAAACAAAGAAACGAGGAGAATACATGGAATTTAAGCTGGAAGAAGCGCTAGATATATTGGAGCGTACTCCTGATACTATGCAGCACTTTTTAACTGGTTTATCAGATGGTTGGCTGCGATGCACGGAAGGAGAAGGAACTTGGAATGCCGAAGAAGTGATTGATCATCTTATTGAAGGCGAAAAAACCAATTGGATACCAAGACTGGAATTTATTCTTCATGAAGGGGAAAATAAACCTTTTCCACCATTTGACCGTTTTTCACACTTAAATCTAAGGGATGAAAAAACATTAAAACAAAAATTACTTACATTTAAAGCGATTCGAACACAAAATATTATGAAACTAAAAGACATGATAGATCCTTCCTTGCATCTAGAATTAACAGGTACTCATCCAGCTTTTGGTGTAGTAAAAGCAAGAGAATTGATTTCTACTTGGGCAGTTCATGATTTAACGCATATTGCACAAATTGTACGGATTATGGCAGAAAGATATAGAAGCGACGTTGGCCCATGGATAGAATATTTAGGAATCTTAAAAAAGTAATATAAGGATTAGCTATTAGAAAGAATCGCTAGTAATACCTTTTTATAAAAATAGTTATAGGTAAAACTGAAACAATGATGTACAAATGCTAAGCCTTTTAACAACGCTTTCCCTTTCATTTATCTCTTTTTATAAGAATCTGCAAAAGATTAAGGTATTATTTCATCTTAATCTTTTGCCATACATCCAATTAATTAGCCAGATCTCTAATCACTCTTTCTATATGAGAACCTTCCATTTGTAATTCTCTCTCTCAAAAGTTAGACTATAAATGAAATCAAATGCAAAAGGAGAGTGTGAAAATGAATTTTGTTACATTAAATAATGGATTAAAAATGCCGCAGCTTGGATTTGGTGTTTGGCAAGTGGAAGATAATAAAGCGACAGATGCTGTTGCTCAAGCAATAAATACAGGCTACACATCTATTGACACAGCCATGATTTACAAAAACGAAGCAGGTGTGGGACAAGCAATTAAAGAAGCTTCTGTTCCTCGTGAAAAATTATTTATTACGACAAAAGTTTGGAATAGTGATCAAGGCTATGAAAATACACTGCGAGCATTTGATGAAAGCTTGGAACGATTAGGTCTAGATTATGTAGATTTATACTTAATTCACTGGCCTACTCCTGAATTTGATGAATATGTAGATACCTATAAAGCATTGGAAAAGCTTTATAAAGATGGACGAGTAAAAGCAATTGGTGTCTGCAACTTTGAAATAGAACATTTAGAACGAATTATAAAAGAGTGTGAGGTTAAACCTGTTTTAAATCAAGTAGAATGCCATCCTTACTTGGCTCAAAATGAATTAAAGGATTTTTGTGCGAAACATGATATCTTTGTAGAAGCATGGAGCCCTCTTGATCAAGGCGGAGAAGTACTAAAAGACGAGGTTATAAAGAAGATAGCTGCCTTCCATCGCAAAACTCCAGCTCAAGTTGTACTTCGCTGGCATTTACAAAATAATACAATTGTTATTCCTAAATCTGTAACACCGTCTAGAATAGAAGAAAACTTTAATGTGTTTGACTTTGAACTAACCTCAGAAGAAATAGCACAAATTAACGAATTAAATAAAGATAGACGCAAAGGACCACATCCAAACGAAATGAACGTACGCTAAGTTAAACCAACAAGAAAGAAAGGCCATTCCTTTTATCCACTGGAATGGCCTTTCACTTATTTTATAAAGATAACTACTGTTAGAAGATCTCTATTCATTTACACATTATCATTGGCAAAAACCAAAATTTGTACTTAATTAGAAACTTTTTCACTTCCCGAGTTAGTCTTATTAAGCAACGATTCAAATTTAGAGCGAAGATAATGACTTACTCCATCTTCATCACAAGTAAGTTCGGTTACGTCAACAGCTAAATCTTTAATATAATCTGGAGCATTTTTCATTGCGACAGGAAACTTAACAAACTTAAGCATCGGAATATCATTATTACTATCACCTATAGCCATCGTTTCATCCTCTGATAAATTAAATTGTTTTAACATCTGTTTAATCCCTGTAGCTTTATTCACGTTCGCAACCATTAATTCAACATTATGTTCGGAAGATGTAGAAATAGTAAAGTCTATCTCTTTCTTTAATTCATTAAGCTCATTTATCCATTGATTAATATGCTCTTTCGTTCTCGCAAAGAAATAAAACTTTGAAAACTTTGTTCCCTCTACTTTATCCTTCCAATCAATATTTTTTTCTATTGCTTGTTTACGTGACATCCATTCATTAATTCCAACACTTTCTGGCTTTGGATCTCTCATTTCTTCTTCCATATACTGTTTATCTTGCTTTAATGTTATACGAGATGCTTCATATGGGAAAAGCTCATAATAAATCTTGCTATTCCTCGCCTTCTCCATAACGGTTTTCACCAATTCAGGGTCAAGGGAATGTTCAAACAATACTTCTTCTCCCACATATCCAGTCATGCCATTAGAAGTGATCATCCCATCCACTTGAAAACCTGGTGGTACCACCTTCTTTATTTCATTAATCGCTCTACCAGTAGCGATAAAAACATATATTCCATTTTTTCGTAAATCATCAATAATTTCTTTTGTATGAATACTTGCCCGATTATAATGATCCAATATTGTTCCATCCATATCTAAAAAAACTGCTTTAGGTTGTAACATTGTCAATTCCCCCTATTTTTAAAAAAAGTTTACTTGCTCAAGTATACACTCTGTTTACAAATTTTCATTCTCTTCTCTCTATTTCACTTCCAACACATAGTCCTTACTTTTATTCCTAGCTTGGTCACTTGCTGTAATAATCACTCTTTTATTGCGTCTCTGCTTTGCTATCTTCACCTTAAAATGGCCTTTATTATTGACCCTTCCAGTGCCTATTGTTTTCTCGTCTACCTTCACTGTGACAGTTGCATTCATTTCTGCATTTCCTGAAATAGCTGTACTATTCTTATATACAGAATTAACTTTTGAAATAGAAGGTGCTGTTTTATCTTTTATAAGAACTCTTTTTTTGTTGCTTCTATTGGCAGCAGAATCTTCCATGTAGACAAATACTTTATTTCCAGCTTGTTGTTTTGGTATTTTCACTTTAAATTTTCCGTTCGTACCAACTTTCTCTTTTGCTATGACTTTTTTATCTGAATAAATAATAGCAGTTGAACTACTTTCCCCTTTTCCTTTTATAAACGTATCTTTGTCTGTAACACTTAAAATAGAAGCAGTTTTCGGTTTTGTTTTATCTATTTTAATAACAATTGTTTTTTTCTTTTCTTTATTTCCTGCAAGGTCGATACTTCTGAATTCAATTCTATTTTCTCCTTCTGAAGAAATAATAATATCTCTATTATATGTTGTCCATTGCTTATCGTTTTGTTTTTTATACTCAATTCGGTTAACTCTTGAACAAGCATCTTCAGCGGATAATTGTAAAACAACACTCGTATTGTACCACCCATTATGAATAGAATTTGTGGACTTTATAGAAGCTTTCGTTATAGGAGCAATTTCATCCGCACTATAGCTAGTATAATTTTTTTTGTAGTCTAGAAACGCATCATTAAAGAGATCCGGCTTGTTGCTAAACATTCCAGTCACGCCCCAAAGAAATGCATTTTCCATATCTTTTTTTTCATTAACCGTGTATGGAATTACCTCTACTCCTTGCTTTACAAACGCTTGCACATAGTTCCGATCAATTTCATCAAAATTAGGGCCGATCCCAAATGCATATTCCTTCATTGCCTCTATTTCAGCATTCGTTATAAGAGCGGTATCCGAATATTCTACTAGTTGCAACAAAGGGATATTCTTATTCAATGAATGAATCTTTTTCAAACTAGCTGAACTAAATGATTCAATGACTACCTGACTCGTATGAGGATTGTTTTCACTAATGATATTGTATTTTTCTAACAAACTTATTAACGCTTCTTCCATCCCAGGATTTGTTCCAGGTGCTTTTGTTTCTATATAATATTTAGTACTATTCCCAAACTTTTTAAAAATTTCTTCCAATGTCGGAACTTGAAGTCCTTCATATTCAAACTTTGCATCGTTTTTATGTAGCTCATTAAACTTGGAACCCGCATCTAGCGTTTTTAATTGTGACAACGTCATATCTTTCACATAACCGGTTCCATTCGTTGTGCGATCCACTTTCTTATCATGCATCGCAACGAGAGTTCCATCTTTGGTTACTTGTAAATCTATTTCTATAAAATCTGCACCCATTTGTTTCG
This sequence comes from Bacillus sp. (in: firmicutes), assembly GCA_047718615.1. Lineage (GTDB taxonomy): Bacteria > Bacillota > Bacilli > Bacillales > Cytobacillaceae > Niallia. The sequence continues at coordinate 5,754 of JBDNRM010000102.1, forward strand.
CTAACTCATATGATTGCAAAGTATGTTCAGGAGCATAACTCGAGGCTCCTCGATGTGCAATATTAGCAAAATTTTTGCGATCCAATTCATGTACCGTTGCTGAACCTTCGGAAAGAGGATACAGAAGATTAATAAAAACTGCGACCGTTATTACTAAGATTTTTTTAAAAAACTTTCTATCTTTTCTGTGGACGTATTTACCCTTCTCTACCTTTATAATTGTTTCTTTATCATTCATTTCCTATTAAGACTCCTCTTTTATATGATAAAAAAGTGATATAATTTTCGACAAAAAAACATTAGTTGTTCATTTTTTTCAATAAAAGTGAAAACTCCTTCTGTGAAGATGTTACATTCCTGTTAAGAGTAGAACAAACAATTAATTTCTTTTATTATACTATTATTAGGTTAATATATAGTGAAAATACTAAAAAAATTTGTGAGAAAATGTCGAGGCTATCCGAAAGCTTAAGGCAGTAAAAAAAGCGCTAGCACAAAAAAAGAGAAGGAAAAGCTCTATCGCTTATCCCTTCTCTCTTTATTATTTCGCTAAATTCTCTGTAAGCATTTTATTGACTTTTTCTTTTTCCTCTGCTGGAACGTTTAAGTAATAAGTTTGACCTGGAGGTGTACCTGTTCCTTTTACTTCGTATTGTTCTATATTATTTCGAACGCTTCGATAATTTTTTTGGATATCCATCATTTGGTCAAACGTAATATTGGTTTTAACATTTTCCCCAAGCGCCTCTAAGATATCATTAAAATGAGTAACAGATGTTACACTCGTTGCTTTATTAATGATGCCGTTAATTACTTCTCTTTGGCGTTCATTTCTGCCAAAATCTCCATTAGGATCCAAGTGGCGCATGCGTACAAATCCTAATGCTTTTGGACCATCGAGCTGTAATGTACCTTTTTCATAATGGTACCCTTTTTTATAATATCCTTCATCTATCCAATCAAGATTGTTTTGAACCGTGATGCCGCCAACTGCATCAACGAGAGCACTAAGTGCTTCCATATTAACTTGGATATAGTAATCCATTTTTACACCAGTAAATGCTTCTACTGTATCCTTTGCCATTTTAACACCGCCGAAAGCATATGCTGCATTAATTTTATTCACAGTTCCTTTGCCGATAATTTCCGTCTTCGTATCACGAGGGATACTAATCATTTGCATTTTTTGTTTAGTAGGATTTAGAGTCATCGCAATTAGTGTATCCGATCTTCCTACGTCCCCTTCTCTTTCATCCACACCCATAAGCAGAATAGAGATAGGATCCTTTTTATCAATTGTTTCTTGCTTTTTTTTCGTTTCCGTTTTTGTTTCTGTTTCAATTGGTTTATACATATCATTAGCTGCTTTTTCCACATTATGATATAGATAATAAACATAAGCACCGAGGGCAATTACAAGAACACCAAAGATTGATAAAATCGTTAACAAAATCTTTTTCTTTTTGTTTTTCTTTTTCTTTCTCATACAACTCTCTCTTTCCACTTAAAATGTACTCTCTTCCAATTTATTACACAATTCGACGTTTGTCTATTTAAATTTTCAGCTATTTAGAAAATATGCGCTTTTGTAATTAGTCCGCAGCCTGAATACATTTCGCTTTCCGTAGGGCTGGCGGTAGCCCACTCGTAGCAAGGCTCCTGAGTGTTCCGCTAATATCCCTCAGGATTCTTCGTATATTCAGGTTCTTTATCATAGACCATGGCGCAATCTTTTTGCATAGAGGCTTCCTAGTCAAACCAAGGAATGTTATAGGTGTATATGGTATATTTGTTTTAGATTGTTAAAAATCAATGGTAGAAAATATGACATACAGAATGTTTATTCTAAATAAATGTGATACAGTTAAACAATACAAAAAAATTAGAAGTTCAGATTCTTTTTATATGATATAGTCAGAAGATTCACACAGAAAATTCTTATTATAATTTCTATAAAGAGGTGTTAGGTTTGCAAAGAATCGTATACCGAGGAATTGGTTTTGAAGAGGGAAAAGAAGTCATCCATAAGCAAAAATATGATCGAGATGAGATGAGAGTTTTTCAGAAAGGAATCGCAGCAAAGTCAGTTTTTGGGTCAGGAATCTACCTAGTAAGTGATATTGAACTTGCAATTCAGTATGCTTTTTGCCATGCAGAAGCGGAGAAAAAAGATGGATTAGCAGCTATTCTCAAACAACAACTAACAATAGAGAATCCTTTCATTTTAAATTATAGATATACGGAAAAAAAATTAAGAAAAGATGCTTTAGATTGGAAATATCAGAATACCACTATGTCCAACCTAAGATCAAATCAGAATTCACTACAGTTAAAAGAAAAGATGAAAGATATAATAAAAGAATATCTTTTGTTTCATGACTACGATAGCATTGTTTATTATGTAGATGATAAATTAGTTTATTATGTATCTTATTATCCCGAACTGCAAATTAGCAATATCAAAATGGATTTTCACTTTAATATCAAGGACTTAACACGAACAAGGTGTGCCAGCTCCCAATGAAGAGATGGTACTCAACCAACAAAAAAGAAATACAGCACTTCCTCTCTAGTTATCTGAATAAACCCAAACCTGTAAATGAGAAGTAGGACTGAATAATTTACATCTATCCAAAGTCAGAGGCAATTACCCTTAAACAGTTTCGATACTCTTTGCTCCTGAGCATCGGCCTTCCACAGGATGTGGTAACTTCCACGTTGCTCACAGGACGTGAGCGTTTTTAGTGGAAGAACCTCTAGTTAATACGTGAGAAGCGGAGAAGCAAACCAACGAAGAAATTCGATGTATCATTTTTACCGGACTTTTTGAACAACCGCTTAAAGTGAGGAGCTTATTCCCCGTTAAGTGTGGAATAAATGACTTTATACAAGCTGTACGTTTTTCACTTTTTCTATTACCTTTTCAGCAATAGATTCGTACATTCTCGCCAATGGATGTCTCGTTCCATAAACAGATGGGGAAAAATCAGTCATATTATCATCTGGGGGAGAAAGTGGCAATTGTCCAAGTAACTCTGTTGATAGCTCGTTTACAAGCCTTTCTCCTCCACCGCGGCCAAACACATATTCCTTCTCCCCTGTCAGTTTACTTTCAAAATAAGCCATATTTTCTATGATACCTACTATTTCATGATTTGCATTCTTTGCCATTATTCCAGCACGAACAGCAACAAATGCGGCCGTTGGATGTGGTGTTGTTACAATAATTTCTTTTGACGTTGGAAGCAGCGCATGAACATCAAGAGCAATATCTCCCGTTCCAGGAGGCAAATCTAGCAGCAAATAATCTAGTTCTCCCCAGTCAACTTCGCTGAAAAAGCTATTTAGCATTTTCCCCAGCATAGGACCACGCCAGATTACAGGAGCATTATCTTCCATAAAATAATCCATGGACATAACTTTCACACCAAATTTTTCTGGAGGAATTATTTTCTCTTCTTTTAATTCAGGTCGTGTCTCTATCCCCATCATATTCGGAATACTAAATCCATAAATGTCGGCATCTATTAATCCAACTCTTTTGCCAAGACGGCTAAGAGCTACAGCAAGATTAGCAGAAACCGTTGATTTGCCAACACCACCCTTACCACTTGCTATAGTAATAAAGGCGGTTTTACTTTCGTTTGAAAGAAGTGAAGGAATACTCGATTTCACCCGTTCTTTATATGCAGCAGAATGCGCTTCTGCATTTAACTTTTCAAACCGCAAGCCTACTGTTACAGCACCAGCTTCCTTTAATAAACGAACAATCTCCTGTTGAACTTTTATTTGCGAAGAACCATCCTTTGAAAATAGTACTTTTAGACTCACATGCTTGTCTTTTATTTTTATATCCTGAACAGTTATACTTTCCTGCAAAACTGGATCTTTCACATTTTGTACTACATATAACACTTGTTCTTTTGTTAACATCAAGATTAGCCTCCTTTATCTTTCAAAAAAGGGATGCTCCCTCTATATTTCCTAATGAAATATAAGCAACATCCCTCATCAAAAAACTCCACTCTAATTTACTTAAAACTATCGAACGAAACAGAAGTTGATGTACTATCTAAACAGTTTAAAGCTTTATTTCCACTTAAAGGAATGAACCTTTTTTGTTAGTTCTCCCTTTGCTGATCAATTAAAATACCCGACAAGTACTTTCTGGCATCTGCAGTTAAAATTTTGATTTGTTTCTTCTCTTCAGAATGTAATTCCTTGTTATCCAAACGTCCAAACTCCACTAAAGCACCACTTAAATTTTCATAAATACCAAAAATTCGATATCCTTCCGAAACAAGTGCATCTAGTTTCGCTTTTTCTTCTATAAATTCTGTATATGCAGACATAAAAAACCTCCCTTACAAAAAGGATACTTATAAGATTAATAGTTTCCGAGATTACCCCAACCATTTCCAATGGAATATTAGTGAAGGATAAAGCTTCCACTAATAGTTCGTTTTACTTTATGAAATTATTCAAAAAAACCGGTAAAAAGGACACGCACTTTATGCTCATATAGTTTGAACAGATTTTTCTCCTTCTTTTTTTCTGCCCTCAAATCGTTTTCGTTTCAAATACTTTCCTGCTCCCGGTTTTCCAACAAACACTTTTTCCCGGATAACAAATTCTCCCCTCGATAAAACAGAGATAGGTTCACCTGTAATTTCCATTCCCTCAAACGGATTGTAGTCAACATTCATATGATGTGTTTCAACAGAAAGCGTACGCTCCTTATTTGGATCAAAAATAACAATATCTGCATCACTTCCCACTGCAATGGTTCCTTTTTTAGGAAATAATCCAAATAGCTTTGCTGCTCGTGTCGAAGTAATATCAACAAATTGATTTAGGGAAATACGTCCTTTTTTCACACCTTCAGAGAAGAATAAACTAAAGCGATCTTCAATAATCGGACCCCCATTCGGAATCTTAGAAAAATCGCCTCTGCCTAGATCCTTTTGACCTTTAAAATCAAAGGAACATTGATCAGACCCAAGTGTTTGCAGCTGCCCGCTCTTTAATGCGTTCCATAACACTTCTTGATTCCATTTTTCACGCAGTGGAGGTGACCATACGTATTTGGCTCCTTCAAAATCTGGCTTTTCTAAATATGATTGATCAAGCACTAAATATTGCGGACAAGTCTCTCCGAATACTTGATATCCTTTTTGGCGAGCTGCTGCAATTTTTTCAACCGCATCTGCGCAGGTTACATGAACAACATACAATTGAGAATCAGCAAGCCCCGTTAGTTCTGCCGCCCTTCCTGTTGCTTCTCCTTCTAATTCCTGTGGCCGTGTTAAAGCATGATAAATTGGATCTGTATTGCCATCCTCCAATGCTTTATTTACTAAATAATCAATGACATCACCATTTTCGGCATGAACCATAACAAGCGCACCCTGCTCTTTTGCTGTGAGAAGTGTTCGAAAAAGGGTTGCATCATCCGCTTGAAACACATTTTTATACGCCATAAAAATTTTAAAAGAGGTGATTCCTTCTTCTTCAATAATTTTTGGAATTTCATCTAATACGGTGTCGTTTACTTCACTAATCATCAGATGGAATCCATAATCAATAACTGCTTTTTCCTCTGATTTATTCCGCCATTTCTGTATGGAATTTTTTAATGGTTCCCCTTTATTGGTTAGACAAAAATCAATAACTGTAGTCGTTCCACCATAAGCCGCTGCTATTGTTCCTGATTCAAAGTCATCTGCTGTAACCGTCCCTCCAAATGGCATATCCAGATGTGTATGTGGATCAATCCCACCTGGAAATAAATAAGATCCTTTTGCATCGATTATTTCTGCATCGACATCATTTAAATTTTCACCAATCGCAGTAATTTTCCCGTCTTCTATTAAAACATCTGCTTCATATTTGTCAGCTGCCGTTACAATGATTCCATTTTTTATCACTTTTTTCATTTCTTTCAACTCCTTCTAAGATAAAATACAAGCTCTTTTATTCGTCTTACTCCTAGCCCATTTGCACCATATTTTTATTTAGTGTTTGTATAGCTGCTTGGCGCTCGTTCCAAGTCATCTTTTTGCCGTTTGGTACTTCAACCATATTAATCGCACCTTCAGCAGGACATACAATGGAACAAAGATTACATCCAACACAATCGTCTTCTCGAACTTCAAGATATGGTTTTCCATTTTCGGCATTCGTCAGCATATCAATACATTGATGTGACGTATCTTCACAGGCGATATGGCACTTATTGCAGTTAATACAAATATCATTATTAATTTGAGCAACTACTTTATAATTTAAATCAAGCTCGCCCCAATCGGAGTATTTCTCTACTGATTTACCAACAATACCTTCGATCGAAGCAATGCCTTTAGCATCCAAATAATTATTTAAACCTTCGATCATATCTTCCACGATTCTAAATCCATGGTGCATAGCTGCTGTACAAACTTGCACACTTCCTGAGCCCATCAGCATAAATTCAACGGCATCCTTCCAATTGGAAATTCCGCCAATTCCAGATATCGGAACATTAATTTTCGGATCTCTTGCACATTCTCCAACCATATTTAAGGCAATTGGTTTTACAGCAGGTCCACAGTATCCTCCATGTGCTCCTTTTCCGCCTACATTTGGAACTGTATTCCATGAATCAATATCCACACCCATCAAACTGTTGATTGTGTTAATCATACTGACAGCATCTGCTCCACCATTTACAGCGGCAAGTGCTGTTGCCGTTATATCTGTAATATTAGGTGTCAGCTTCACAATAACTGGTGTTTGCGCCACCTCTTTTGCCCAGTATGTCTGCTTTTCTACTAACTCTGGCACCTGACCAGATGCAGCTCCCATTCCACGTTCTGCCATGCCATGAGGACAACCGAAATTCAGCTCTAATCCATCTACACCTATTGCTTCGACTTTTTTCACAATCTCATGCCATTTCTCTTGTTTCGGTTCTACCATAAGAGAAGCAATAATTGCATGGTTAGGGAATTTCTTTTTTGTTTCATAAATCTCTTGTAAATTTACTTCAAGGGGTCTGTCGGTAATTAATTCAATATTGTTGAATCCAGCGACACGCTGTCCATTAAAATGCATAGCAGCAAAGCGGGATGATACATTAATAATTGGGTCCCCAAGCGTTTTCCAAACAGCTCCTCCCCAACCTGCTTCAAAAGCTCTCTGCACCTGATAGCCAGAATTTGTAGGCGGTGCAGAAGCAAGCCAAAATGGATTTGGTGCTTTTATACCTGCAAAATCAATACGTAAATCTGCCATTTTACTACCTCCTTTATTTGTTAAAGATTATTTCGCTACGCTGTTGCAATGATGGAACCAAATAGATTCATATGAATAGCATGAGCAGCCGTTTTACCTTGTTGAGCAGCAGAAACAACCATCGCTTCTCCTTGTCCGTCTCCAAAAATCACATCCCCAGCAGCGTATACCTTTGGATTGGAAGTTTGCAAAGTGTCTGTATCGATTTTGACAATGCCTCTATTATGCTTAATACCAAATGCTTCAATTAATTCCATATAACGTTTTTGACCAACTGCCTTAATTATCGCATCAACTTCCATAACAAATTCAGATCCCTCTACTGGTATAGGACGACGGCGACCAGAACTGTCTGGTTCTCCAAGCACCATTTTGATGCATGCTAATTGTTTCACACTGCCGTTTTCATCCCCGATAATTCTGATAGGTTGTGTCAACCATTTAAATTCAATGCCATCCTGCTTAGCAAATTCATATTCAAATTCATACGCTGTCATCTCGGCTAATGTACGTCTATAAACCATCTGCACACTTTCTGCACCTAAACGCACAGAGCATGTTGCTGCATCAATAGCTGTATTTCCAGCTCCAATTACAGCTATTTTTTTGTCGATAAATTGATCGCTGAGAGGCGGGACTTTTGTGCTTTCTACAAAATCAATCGCATCGTATACCCCTTCTAATTCCTCTCCCTCCATGCCAAGCATCGGAACTTCCGCCATACCAATCGCCAATATGACTGCATCGTATCGGCTTACAATTTCGTCAACCTGAATATCTTGGCCGACTCTTACATTTGTTTGGATTTCTACACCGAGTTTTTCTACTTGTTCTACTTCCCAAAGGGAAATCTCTTGAGGCAGTCGGAATGAAACGATACCGTATGTATCTAATCCACCTGCTTTCTCTTTCGCTTCAAAAATAGTGACTTTATATCCTAAACGAGCTAGTTCCCGCGCAGCAGATAATCCTGCAGGTCCGCCGCCTATAATAGCTACCGTTTTCCCATTCACTTCCCCAGCTTTAAACAACTGTTCGTTATTTTTAATCGCCCAATTTGTTGCATGGCGCTGAAGATTGCCAATCATAATTGGTAGAGAAGCATCATTCAGTACACAAGCCCCTTCGCATAACTCCTCCGTTGGACATACTCTTGAGCAAGTCGCACCAACAGGATTTGCTTCCATAATGACACGTGCAGATCCTTTTAAATTACCTGAAGCAATCTTTTTGATAAAAGAAGGAATATCGATTCCAGTTGGACATGCCTTAATGCAAGGTGCGTCATAGCAATAAAGACATCGATTTGCTTCTTCTAACGTTTCTTTATCTGTTAAATTCGGCTCTATTTCAGAAAAATTCATCGATAAATTCTCTCGTGAAATGGTTTTATTTTTTATTCTATTCATATGCATAATGAGACCCTCCTTACCCTTTTTCAATTGATTTTATAGTACAAATTATTAACTTGCTTTTTTCTAAAATTCCCCATTCCACCTCCTGTTGTCTTATATTTCGGAAAATTCGATTAATTTAGCGTATGCGTGTGTAATTAAACTTATTAAAAGAATAGAATTATTTGAAAAATATAAATATTATAATAATGTATAAATATTATATTGTCAATATTATTAATTGCATTAATTTTATATTTAAGTAACAAAAGATTTTATGAGATCCGCTTAACAAAGCATAAAACCCTTAATATAAAAGGATTATGTAT
>JBDNRM010000103.1:0-14697 GCA_047718615.1 Bacillus sp. (in: firmicutes)
TTCTTTTTTCTATTTATTTTGAAGATTCAAAATAAAGATAAATCTTTTTAAAGATAAAAGTTTTTCTTTAAATATTAAGAAGTTAGTTTCTAACAAAGCGAAGAAATTTAAAAGGAGGTGTTCGTTAAAGTTTATCTATCGGTATGAACTATTTATTGTCCATTAGACCTGAAAAAAATTAAAGGAGTAGGATAGAATGAAAAAAATATTAAAAATATCATCAATTACAATGATCATTATGCTTTTACTTGTGGCTTGTAGTAAACCTAATTCATCTGATCAACCTGGGGAAAATACAATTGATGGAAATGGTACAGCAACACCAACCGAATTAAAGCCAGAGCCTGGTGCAGAATTGCTTTTTTGGACGATGAAAGATCCATTGGTTGAGTCTGCAGTGAAAGAATTTGAAGAGAAATACAACATAAAAGTAAATGTGGAAGAAGTACAAACCTGGGATACTGCTGACCGAGTGAAAACAGATGGCCCTGCAGGGATAGCAGCTGACGTAATTGGCATGGTATCCGACAATTTAGGAGCAACTGTGGACTCGGGCGTTGTGGTCCCTAACGATTATTTTGAAAAAGATACAAAAGACCACAGTAGTAAAGTGGCGTTAGATGCTTCTTCTTATAAAGGAGTACTTTATGGTTATCCGCGAGATGTTTATACTTATTCGCTATACGTTAATAAAGATTTGGTGAAAGATGCAAAATTAGAAACATGGGATGATATTAAAGCTTTTGCAAAGAAATATAATAACGTTTCAAAAAATCAGTTTGGATTTATGTATGATGCAAAAAATTGGTACTTTAATTCTTCCTTTATTTTAGGATATGATGGGTATATTTTTGGGGAAAATGGCACAGACGTAAATGATATTGGTATCAATAGTGCTGGTGCAGTTAAGGGGATGGAATTCTATCATTCTCTAAAAGAAATCTTACCACTTAAATTGCAAGATATCAGTAACGATGTCAGATTACATCTATGGGAACAGGGGAAATTAGCGATAAACATGGATGCTACTTGGAATCTTGGTCCTAATAAAAAAATGCCATTTGAGGTGGAAGTTCTTCCGTTGCCAGAGATGTCGGATGGCAAAACACCAGTAGCTCTAGTAGGTAGTACAGGATACTATGTGACTTCATATACGAAATATCCAAATGCTTCAAGGCTATTTGCGAACTTTCTTACTTCCAAGGAGAAACTAGGAGAACTTTATGAATCCACAGGAAGAATTCCAGCACTTGATGGATTTGAGAATGAGGAAAAGTATAAAGATGATCAAATGTTACAGGGATTCCTAACTCAAATTAAGAATGGTGCTGCATTACCAAATGTTCCGGAAATGCATTCCTATTCACAAGCAATGGAATTGGCTACTCAAAATATTTGGGATAATGATGCTGCAATAAAAAAGGCGTTGGATAACGCAGCAGAAGATATTAAGACAAGTAAGTAAATTAAATGATATTCATTCAATTAAACGAGGTACGTAGCTTTAGCCGTGTAACAGCAATTTATTTTTAATAAATCATTAAATAGTTTGTGAACTAGCCATAAGTTGGCGTGGAAAATGTCAACTTATGGTGACCTCACTATTTATCATTAATGGGGGATATAGACCATGGTAAGATTGCGTTTTGAACATGTGAAGAAAAAATATAAAAATGATGCATATACAGTGAAGGATTTTCATTTAGAAGTGAAAGATAAAGAGTTTTTAGTACTTGTAGGTCCTTCTGGTTGTGGCAAGTCAACAACCCTTCGAATGATAGCCGGGTTGGAAGATATAACGGAAGGAAACTTTTATATTGGGGATAAACTAGTGAATGATCTTGCCCCAAAAGATCGTGATATTGCGATGGTTTTTCAAAATTATGCCTTATATCCTCATATGACTGTATTTGAGAATATGGCGTTTAGCTTAAAACTGCGAAAAGTGCCAAAGAAAGAAATTGAAAAGCAAGTACAGGAAGCAGCGAAAATCTTAGATTTAGACCATCTTTTAAAACGCAAGCCTAAAGCTCTTTCAGGTGGACAAAGGCAGCGGGTTGCTTTAGGACGAGCTATCGTTCGGAATCCACAAGTATTCTTAATGGATGAGCCTTTATCCAATTTAGATGCTAAGCTTCGTGTGCAAATGCGTTCAGAAATAAGCAAGCTGCATAAGCGTTTGGAAACGACATTTGTGTATGTGACACATGACCAAACGGAAGCAATGACTATGGGAGATAGAATTGTTGTTATGTATAACGGAGAAATACAACAAGTAGCAACACCAACTGACATATATGATTTTCCTGTTAATAAATATGTTGCAGGGTTTATAGGATCACCTGCAATGAATTTTATAGAAGGAACAATTATAGAAGAGAGCACGAATCTTTATTTTAGTACACAGGGAGTCAAGGTCCAAGTTTCTAAAAAAGATGACTACATCCTTCGCTCGAAAGGATATGTTGGCCAAGAAGTGATCCTAGGAATCAGACCTGAAGACTTCTATATGGAAGCGATGAATATAGATACTTATGAAGAGTTATCAGCAGAAATTGAAGTAGTGGAAAATATGGGATCAGAGCTGTATTTATATCTTAAAAATAACGCTATTCCTCTAACTGCAAAGGTGAAAAACAAAGGAGAATACAGCAGTGGTGATCATATCACATTGGCCATTGATATGAATAAATGCCATTACTTCGATAAGAAAACGGAAGAAGCAATAAGGTAAAGAAAGCACTCTGTCTATTCAATTAAAATAATTCGGGGGTTTTTAAAACTCATATTCTATTAAGACATAACAGTACTTTTCTAATTTAGAAAAACAGGAGTTGAATCTTCATGATTGAAAATGTAATTAAGTTTACCAAACTATCGAATAACTCCTATAGAAGGAATGCATCGATTTTATCCATTTTAATGATGGGACTAGGTCAAGTTTATAATAAACAGTATATAAAAGGGATCTTTCTTCTTGCTATTCATGCCTTTAGTCTATATACAGCCATATATCGTCTTCCGTATACACTATGGGGTTTAATAACCCTGGGAGAAAAAGAGATGCATCTAGAAAAAGTAGGAGGAATTTATCAAAGTGTAATGGGAGACCACTCCATTTTGTTAATGGTTGAAGGCCTTATTACACTCTTTATTTGTTGTATTATCGTATGTATATATATTCTAAATATTAAAGATGCGTATAAAGTAGGAAAAAGTCGGGAAGAGGGAATAAGGCCTAATACGTTTGTTCAAACAATAAGATATATAACAGAATATAGATTTCCACAAATTATCTTATCGGTTCCTATGCTTGGTGTATTTTTCTTTACTGTATTGCCAATCATTTTTATGATTTTACTCGCATTTACCAATTATACAAGAGAAAATATGCCGCCAGCTCATTTGGTTGATTGGCAGGGGTTTAAGACATTTCTCGATATCTTTAAAATAAAGGCATGGAGTCATACATTCTATGGTGTGATGATCTGGACGTTTATATGGGCTGTTTTTGCGACGCTTTTTCCTTTCATCGGTGGGTTTGGGATTGCGTTGTTAGTTCAGAAAAAGGTAATTAAGTTTAAAAAGGTGTGGCGTACCATTTTTATCCTTCCGTTTGCTATTCCTATGTTTGTATCTGTACTTATTTTCCGAAATATGTTTAATGGACAATTTGGTCCTATTAATCAGTATTTAGGGTATCTTGGTATTACAAAAGTACCTTGGTTAACAGATGTTATGTGGGCAAAGTTTACGGTTGTGCTAGTCAATTTTTGGTTGACCTTTCCAATCAGCATGTTAATGATTATAGGGATTTTGTCGACTATTTCAGCAGAATTATATGAAGCAGCAGATATAGATGGTGCAAATGGATTTCAAAAACTTCGTTTAATTACGTATCCTATCGTTATGAAAACAATGGCTCCTTTACTTGTTGTTACCTTTGCTCAGAATATCAATAATTTCAACGTTATTTATTTGTTAACAAATGGAAATCCGGCAATTGGAGAGTATAAGTTTGCAGGGGGAACAGATATCTTACTAACATGGCTTTACAAACTTTCCATGGAGCAGGGGCAATATAATTTTGCTTCCGTTATAGGGATCTTTATTTTTATAACACTATCAATTTTTACTATTTATAGAATAAAGAAAACAAAATCGTTTAAAGAGGAGGATATACACTGATGAATAAAACGAAATCATTTCTAAATATCTCTTTTAGCTATTTAACGTTAATCATCGTTGCTGTCATTTGTATTTATCCTGCCTTATGGGTAATATTATCTTCTTTTCGTCCAGGAACTTCATTGTTCAGTGAAACTTTGATTCCTACTCATTTTACGTTTGATCACTATGTAACACTTTTTAAACAATATCCATTTGGACAGTGGTATTACAATACAATTAAAATTTCGTTAATAAGCACATTTTTCGGAACCCTTTTTACATTGATAACAGGGTATATATTTTCCGTTTTTCGTTTTAGTGGTAGGAAAAACTTAATGAATACTCTGCTTGTTTTACACGTGTTTCCCGGTTTTATGAGTATGATTGCTATCTATATATTGCTTAGCCAGATGAATCTTTTGAATACTCATACTGCACTCATATGTGTTTATGTGGCAGGAGCACCGCTTTGGTTTTTATTCTCGAAAACTTATTTTGACACAATGCCCAAAAGTGTTATTGAAGCTGCCAGAATAGATGGAGCAGGTCACTTAAGGATTTTCGCTCAAATTATTTTGCCAATGTCAAAACCATTAATTGTATTTACTTCCCTTATGACATTTAATACAGCATTTACGGATTTTATTTTTTCAAAGCTCATTTTACGTTCACCTGAACAAAAAACGCTTGCTGTTGGTTTGTTTGATATGATTAATGATAAAGTTGCAGGTCAGCTTCCCTTCACATTATTTGCAGCAGGCTGTGTTATGGTTGCCTTGCCTGTAACGTTATTGTTTGTGTTTATGCAGCGATACTTGATAGACGGGCTAACAGCAGGAGCGGATAAAGGATAAAAAATAAATTCAATACTGGATGGCTAAAACGGCGCTAGCCACATCACATCAAATAAAGGAGGGAAAAGGATTAATGATGAAGGATAGTAAAAACTATAAGAAGCATACTACCAAAATTGCAATTATTGGGGGAACATATCTTAAAAGTGCTATGTTGGATTCCGGTTTCCTTGAAGAAAAGTCTTTTATTATCGAGACTCCTGTAGGTAGATCACCTGAAATATGGAATGGAAATTCGAAAAACATACCATTTTATTATGTTCATGATCATGGAAGTGGCAAGTTTGTAGAGACTTGGGCTGCGCTCTATCAATTGGGAGTGAAGGAAGTGATTGGGGGGGCGACTGCAGGTGGCATTAATCCAACAATGAAAACTCGTGATTTTGTTGTTCCTAATGATTTTATTGATTTTAATTACGAGCGTCCACGCGCACTTCCAGACGCTATCTTTAATGATGATGGGTTAATTTTGCCGCGATATACACCTGCAACTGAACCGTATCTTGACGAAATACTTCTTAGTGAGACAAAGAGGCGCTTGGATATGGATAGTGCTTTAGCTGATATTCATGTACATAAGGGCGGGGTTGTGGTACAGGCAGCGGGAGGCCGCTTTGAAACACCTGCTGAGATTAGGATGTTCCAGCAAATGGGCGGTGATTTAGTAACAATGTGTATTGGCACCGAAATAGCTTATGCAAGAATGGCAGGCATAAATTATTCCTGCTTAGTAATTATATCTAATCCAGCTGAAGGGTTGGGTGACTGGAAGTTTGATAGTTTGTTAGACATTTATCAGACTTTGAACACGGTGTCTCTAGACATTTTAGTTTCAGCATTACCTCATATTGCAAATTTGGAAGGGAAGTCCCGAATAGGCGATGAGTTGCGTATCCATCCCTAATAATGATAAGGAGAATTAACGGAGAGTGATTTTTCAAAAGAAAAACGTTTTTCTTGTTTGGATAACACTGGTCAAATTTCAATTTCTCCCCTTTATCAAGTTAAAAGGGTGAATATTAGAAGAAATGGTTGCAACATTTCTAATTTGGAGGATTATTATGCAGCGAGATATAAAAAAAATCATTTCACAAATGACTTTAGAAGAGAAAGCGAGTTTATGCTCTGGATTGGATTTTTGGAAATTGAAGGGGATTGAGCGATTAGGGATTCCTTCTATTATGGTAACAGATGGTCCACATGGACTTAGAAAGCAAAAAGAAGGAGCGGATCATTTAGGGTTATTTGATAGTGTACCAGCAACATGTTTCCCATCTGCAGTTGGACTTGCAAGTTCATGGAACAGAAAGTTAATAGAAAAAGTCGGGATAGCTCTAGGAGAGGAAGCACAAGCCGAGGATGTAGCAGTCCTTCTTGGACCAGGAGTAAATATAAAACGCTCTCCTCTATGCGGAAGAAACTTTGAATATTTTTCAGAAGATCCGTATCTATCATCTGAAATGGCGGCAAATCATATTAAAGGTGTTCAAAGTCAGGGCGTTGGAACTTCTCTGAAACACTTTGCTGTGAATAATCAAGAGCATCGACGAATGTCAACCGATGCAGTTGTAGACGAAAGAACGCTGCGGGAGATTTATTTGGCTAGTTTTGAAGGAGCTGTTAAGCAGTCTCAGCCATGGACGGTTATGTCGGCATATAATAAGGTAAATGGAACATTCGCTTCGGAAAATAAAACATTATTAAATGATATTTTGAAAGAGGAATGGGACTTTGAAGGATTTGTTATTTCCGATTGGGGAGCTGTTAATGAGCTTGTTGACGGAATAGCTGCTGGTTTGGAGCTTGAAATGCCTTCAAGTGGCGGAATTGGTGAACAAAAGATTGTAGAGTCTGTAAATAGCGGCAAGCTACCGGAAGAAAAATTGGATCTTGCTGTAGAGAGAGTGCTGCGAATTATATTTAGAGCAATGGATCATAAAAAAGAAGATGCAGTCTACGATTCAGAAGCACACCACGTACTTGCGCGGGAAGCTGCAAAAGAATGTATGGTGCTGTTAAAAAATGAAGATTGCATTCTACCGTTGAAAAAAGAAGGCACTGTAGCTGTGATTGGAGAATTTGCCAAAAAACCAAGATTTCAAGGGGGCGGAAGCTCTAATATAAAGCCAACAAAGCTAGAAAATATTCTAGATGAAATTCATATTATTGCTGGCGATAATATGAATGTATTATATGCGGATGGCTATAACCTTAAAAATGATGCTATTGATGAAGACAAAATTAATGAGGCAAAAGAAACTGCAGCTAAAGCAGATAAAGTGATTCTATTTGTTGGGCTGCCAGATCGCTACGAATCGGAAGGGTATGACCGAGAACATTTGCGTATGCCTGAAAATCATCGTCAATTGATTGAATCGTTAGCTCAAGTCAATCGCAATATTATTATTGTTTTAAGTAATGGTTCTCCTATTGAAATGCCTTGGCTCCCGAATGTAAAGGGAGTACTTGAAGGTTATTTGGGTGGTCAAGCACTCGGAGGCGCCATTGCTGAGTTGCTATTTGGAGAAGCAAATCCAAGTGGGAAATTAGCGGAAACTTTCCCTAAGCAATTAAGTGATAATCCATCTTATCTCTATTTTCCTGGTGAAGGAGACCAAGTGGAATATAGAGAAGGCATTTTTATCGGCTACCGATACTATGATACAAAAGAAGTAGAACCATTATTTCCATTCGGTTATGGACTAAGCTATACAAGCTTTGAGTATAGTAATCTATCAATAAGCAATAAAGAAATTCAGGATACAGATTCAGTAACAGTTAGGTTAAAGGTGAAAAATATTGGTGACAAAGCTGGTAAAGAAGTCGTGCAGCTTTATGTAAAAGATGTAGAAAGTAATGTTATTAGACCTGAAAAAGAGCTGAAAGGTTTTGAAAAAATAGAACTTCAGCCAGGGCAGGAAAAACTAGTTACTTTTGCATTAGATAAACGTTCTTTTGCTTACTATCATGCTGGAATAAAAGATTGGCATGTGGAAACGGGAGAGTTTGATATACTGATCGGTAAATCGTCTAGAGATATTATTCTTAAAGATAAAATCCATGTTCAATCGACAAGCTCTATAAGGAATCCAATCCACCGAAATTCCCTTGTTGGAGATTTACTTGCAGATCCGGGATTTGCACCATTAACACAAAAGTTTCTAGCGAAAGCAAATGAAAATAATCCGTTAGCAGCAGAAGTAGATGATGAAAGCGAAAATGCTGAAATGATGGCTTCCTTAAATAAATATTTGCCTTTGCGTGCATTAGTTAGTTTTAGCGCAGGTTATTTTACAGAAGAAATGCTAGAAGATATGATCATGCAATTAAATGAAGTATTAAAGAAAGAAAAGAATTTAATTGCCAAATAAATAAAGCCATAAGGGGAGGGGGGGGAAAACCTTCACCCTCCATTTTTTTTAGTTCTATCAGTAAGAAAAAGAGAGTGATGCTATGAAGCCATGGTCGACTGCCCATGGCTTTAATTAATGAAGAGAATGGAAAAAAATTTAATTGCTACCTACTACTCCATCTTCCGATATACCCCAGGTGAAACCCCATATTTTTTCTTAAAAACTTTATGAAAGTAAGGATAAACACCAAATCCGCAGTTTTCTGCAATTTGTTCAAGGGTTAATGTTGTGTACTTCATCTGATTAATGGAGGCGGAGAGTCTGATTTCCTGAGCATATTCGATCATTGTCTTTCCAAAACTGCTTTTAAACAAATGAACAGACCGAGAAACACTTAAGCCAACATGTTTTGCAACATCCTCAATTACCAGTCCTTTCATTGCATTTTCTTCTATGTATCGCATCATCTGAGTAACGGTATAGGGGCGATTAAAGGAAGGAGAAGTTTCATTGATTGTCCGCTCTAACGTAACACAAAGTGCCTGCAGTAAATAGCTGGAAAGTTCGGTGTTTTTATCAGAAGCTAGTCGCCTTTCTTCCTTATTTATATGGTTCCATAAATCTAACAAATTTTTATCTATATTAATCTTAGAAAAAGTTGGCTTTGGTGAGCGATTCCACCATTCTTTTATCCAATCTCCATCACATAACATATGATAGTCTCCGCTTTTTTGATATCCTTCTATCCGAATCTCATACAAATCACCTGGTTTCACTAATACAAGATCACCTTTTTTGACTTCTTTATGGATTCCATTTACTGTGATTTCTGATTTACCTTCTGTTTGCAAGCGAAAAAGAAAATTAGGATAGCCGGTTTCGTATTGATCAAAGTATGGCGTTATATGATAAGAGTAGCCACAAAATTTAATCATATTTTCCACTTTTATCCTCCTTTAAGAAATAGCAAAATAGTATATGTTTTTAATTATATCATTTATGTTCAAATGAACGGAGATAATATAAGATGTAATCAGATAAGTTATATGTTCCTTCTTAAAGAAAATAAGATGAAAAGGAATAGGCGAACATGGTTTATATCTCCTCAAATTACATAATTTATTTTGTTATTTTCTTAAGGGTAAAATCATATCAATGAAATGGATAGGAGGATATCTGATGAAAAAAATTCCTATTGCCGTGCAAATGTATTCTTTGCGAAAGGAAAGTGCACAAGATTTTGCTGGAACATTGCAAGGAGTAGCGGATCTTGGATTTGATGGAGTGGAACTCGCTGGTTACGGTGGGAATACATCTAAAAAAGTAAGCGCTTTACTAAAAAGTTTTGGTCTTCAAGCTGCTGCAAGTCATGTACCCCTTAACGAATTGCAAAAGAAGCTGCCACAAGTAATAGAAGATCAGCACATTCTAGGAAGCAAGTATATTGTCTGTCCATATCTTCTTCCAGAATATCGGAAGGAAAAAGATTACAAAGAACTTATTTCCTTTTTAAATATTGCTGGTGAACAGTGCAAAAAGGAAGGAATTACCCTTTGTTATCATAACCATGATTTTGAACTTACACCCCTTTCTAATGGAAGAAAGGCACTGGAAACAATTTTTGACAGCACGAATGAAAACAATGTGCAAGCAGAATTGGATGTATATTGGTTGGCAAAAACAGGGGAAAATCCGGTAGCTTGGCTAAACCGCTATAAAAATAGAACCCCGCTTATTCATTTAAAGGATATGACAACAGATGAAGAACAGTTTTTTACAGAGCTTGGAACAGGCGGCATTGATATTGAATCAATATTAAATGTTGGAGAAGATACAGGAGTTAAATGGTGGATTGTGGAGCAGGATGAAAGCCGGCTTACCCCAATTGAAAGCATCAGTATTAGCATGAATTACTTAAGAAAAAGATTACAATTCTAGAAAATTAGTAGATTTGAAAGCTGGTTATCCAAAAAGTTAAGCGCTTTCTTAGTTGAAAATTTTTTAGGGAATACCCCAAAAAATTTTAGGAGGAAATAAAATGAGTACATTAAAAATCGCAGTAATTGGTTGTGGAAGCATTGCAAAATACCGTCATATTCCTGAATACAATGCTAATAAAGCTGTAGAAATTGTGGCAGTTTGCGATATTGTAGCAGAGCGTGCGGAAGAAATGGCTGCAAAATATGGTGCAAAAGCTTTTACAGATTATAAAGAGATATTGGAGTTAGAAGAAGTGGATGCCATCAGTGTTTGTCTGCCAAACTACCTTCATGCACCTATCTCGATTGATGGATTAAACGCTGGAAAACATGTGCTTTGTGAGAAGCCGATGGCCACATCAGAAGAAGAAGCAGAGAATATGATTGAAGCTGCTAAGGCAAATAATAAATTTTTAATGATTGGTCATAATCAGCGTTTTGTATCTTCCCATCAAAAAGCAAAAGTGATTATCGAAAGCGGCAAGCTTGGAAAAGTATACAGTTTTAAAACAACCTTTGGTCATGGTGGTCCAGAAGCTTGGAGTGCTGACGGTAAAGATAGCTGGTTTTTTAAGAAAGATCAAGCATTTATCGGTGCAATGGGGGATTTAGGTGTTCACAAAGCTGATTTAATGCGTTATTTATTAGGAGAATTCTCAGAGGTTGGTGCATTTATAGAATCAAATGCAAAAGAAAACTCAAATGTGGATGACAATGCTGTTTGCGTGTTACGAACAGAAAACGGGGTTATAGGAACACTTGCAGCAAGCTGGGCATACGTGGCAGGATATGGTGATAATTCTACGATTATATATGGAGAAAATGGTACGCTTCGTTTGGAAGATGATCCACAATTTTCATTAATAGAAGAATATCGCAACGGAGAAGTAATAAAGCATCAATTGGATAAAATTCAAACGAATGAGGAGGCTGGTCAAACTACTTCACATGTCATTGATCATTTTGTAGAAAGCATATTAGAGAATAAACAACCACTTATTACGGGAGAAGAAGGAAAGAAATCACTGCAAATCATTTTAGGAGCCATTCAATCACAAGAAACAAAACAAATTGTGTCATTAAAGCAGGAGGTGCCAGTGCAATGAGATTAGGTGTATTTACCGTATTATTTGGAAGCAAATCGTTTGAAGAAATGCTGGATCATGTGAAAGCTGCAGGGCTTGATGCAGTAGAAATCGGCACAGGCGGATATCCAGGAAATGCACATTGTCCCCTTGATGTGTTGTTAGAAGATGAACAAAAACGCAAGGATTATTTAGAAGCAGTAACGTCGCGCGGTTTAACAATCAGTGCATTCAGCTGCCATGGAAATCCAATTTCACCAGATAAGGAGTTTGCACAAGATTCTGACGCAACATTACGTAAAACAATAAAATTAGCCTCTCTTCTTGGTGTTCCTGTTGTAAATGCCTTTTCCGGTACGGCAGGCGATAGTGAAGAAGCAAAACAGCCGAATTGGCCAGTAGTAGCTTGGCCGACAGAATATAGCGATATTTTACACTGGCAATGGGAAAATAAATTGATTCCATATTGGAAAGAAATTGGGGAGCTTGCACAAGAGCATAACGTAAAAATCGGCTTGGAATTGCATGGTGGATTCCTTGTTCATACACCATATACGATGCTGAAACTTCGCGAAGCAACATGTGATGCGATTGGAGCAAACTTGGATCCAAGTCATATGTGGTGGCAAGGAATCGATCCAGTTGCTGCGATTAAAATCCTTGGAAAAGCCGGTGCCATACATCATTTTCATGCGAAAGACACCTATATCGACCAAGATAATGTAAATATGTACGGATTGACTGATATGCAGCCATATGGTGATTTGAAAACACGTGCCTGGACATTCCGAAGTGTTGGATGTGGACACAGCATGCAGGAATGGTCTGATATGATGAGTGCCCTTCGTTTATATAATTATGATTATGTTGTCAGCATTGAACATGAAGATGCACTTATGTCAACAGAAGAAGGCTTTAAACGAGCAGTAAAAAACCTGAATGATGTCTTAATCCGTGAATCTAATACGGATATGTGGTGGGCGTAATAGAAGAAACACGGAAGGGAGAAGAAGAGGATGAGCAAAATTTATCATTTAGTGATTGTTGGATACGGCGGCATGGGCAGCTACCATGCTAAACTGTTGAAAGATGTGGAGAATATTAAGGTATATGGTACATTTGATATTCAAGAAGAAAAACAGGCAGCTTCATTAGCAGATGGCTATAAAGCATATGATAGCTTATCTTCTGTATTATCAGATGATGAAGTGGATTTTGTACTTATTGCGACACCAAATGATGTGCATAAAGATATAGCAATTGCAGCGCTTCAAGCGAAGAAACATGTTATCTGTGAAAAGCCTGTAACGATAAACAGCACTGATTTAAAAGAAATCATGTATGCAGCAAACGTCAACGATTGTCAATTTATTGTGCATCAAAATCGCAGATGGGACGAAGATTTTCTTACGATTAAGAAGATATATGATGAGAATATAATTGGGAATATGTTTCATATTGAATCAAGAGTGCAAGGAGCAAATGGCATTCCAGGAGATTGGCGCCATCTTAAGGCACAAGGTGGAGGAATGCTGCTTGATTGGGGTGTTCACTTACTAGATCAATTGCTGTTTATGGTAGATAGCAAGATAACGAGTGTTTATTCTAATTTAAGCTTTGTATTAGGGGATGAAGTGGATGATGGATTTCAATCCATCATTACTTTTGAAAATGGAGCAACGGCATTAATAGAAGTTGGTACAACCAACTTTATTCAACTGCCTAGATGGTATGTGAAGGGGACCGCAGGAACAGCGATTATTGATGATTGGAATTTGAATGGAAAAATTGTTACACAAAATTTTGGGATAGAAGTAGAAGCACCTAAACCAATACAAGCCGGTAAAGGCTTGACGAAAACAATGGCCCCGCCATCTGAAGCAGCAATTAGTACATCTCCATTGCCAAATGTTCATTCAACAATGGAGAGCTTTTACAGCAATGTGGTTTCCGTTATAGAAGGAAAAGCAGAACCAATTGTAAAGAATGAAGAAGTTTTACGTGTATTACAGTTGATTGAAACCATATTTATAGCAGCAGAAAGAAATGAGATAATAAAAGACTTTGATCATTCTCTTACTGTTTCCGAATAAATGCTATTAGTGCGTCTGTTATGTCAGGTAGAATGCCTGTATTTTAAAAAAATCGTGCATGAATAAAGGGGAGAATCGCTGAAATGATAACAGTTTGGAATGAAAATCGTCATGAAAAAAAGAATCCGTTAGTTGCTGATATTTATCCGAATGGCATACATGGGGCCATTGCTGCTTTTTTAAAAGAAGCAGGGTATAACACAAACACTGCTACATTAGATGAGCCTGAACATGGTTTGACAGAAGAAGTATTAAACAACACCGAAGTATTAATCTGGTGGGGGCATCTTGCTCACCACGAAGTAGATGATCAAATTGTTGAAAAAGTGAAACAAAGAGTACTAGATGGAATGGGATTAATTGTCCTTCACTCTGCACATTTTTCGAAAATCTTCAAAACATTAATGGGAACGAGCTGCGACTTAAAATGGCGAGAAGCGGATGATAAAGAGCGATTATGGGTTTTAGCACCAAATCATGCGATTGTCGATGGTATTGGGGAATATATTGAACTAGAAAAAGAAGAAATGTATGGAGAACATTTTGATATTCCAGCTCCAGATGAATTGATTTTTACAAGTTGGTTTGAAGGTGGAGAAGTATTCCGCAGCGGATGTACTTATGCAAGAGGAAATGGAAAGATATTTTATTTCCGACCGGGGCATGAAACATATCCTACTTATTATCATGCTGATATTCAACGAGTTATTACAAATGCAGTAAAATGGGCGATGCCAGTAAATCACACCCGCCCTGTATATGGAAATGCACAACCCCTTGAAAAAATCACTGTAAAAGCAAATTAATAGGACGAGGCTGAGACATAAGTATCCCAGCCGAAGATAAACCCGAATAATGATACGAAGATGTAAAAAATATTTCGTATCATTGTTTGGGTTTTTTATTTATGTAAAAAAGAAGGTGGTGGTAATCACCCGTAGCCTGCATACACTTCGCTTTCCGTGGGGCGTGCGATGAGCCTCCTCGGCGCAAGCGCCTGCTTAGGTCTCATCTAACCCGCTAATCCCACAGGAGTCTCGCACCTTACACTCCAATCAAGCCGTTTTGATTCATTAGTTGCTGTCGTTGAACTGGTGAAAACATCCACCTTATAGAAATAGACTAAAAGTGCACATTTTGGGAGAACAACGTTGAATAATAAC
>JBDNRM010000104.1:0-14366 GCA_047718615.1 Bacillus sp. (in: firmicutes)
CTCGATTATTCCGCGTTCCTCTCGATTATTCCGCGCTCCTCTCGATTATTCCGCGCTCCTCTCGATTATTCCGCGTTCCTCCCAAACTCACTAGAGCTAAACACTTATCAAATTTCGTAAATTCTGTACTTTCTAATCTTGCGAAAAAAAGCCTTCCAATAAGTCGATTTTCTCGACTTATTGGAAGGCTCCAATTTGTTATAACTGTTGTTATGCAGATGTTTTTGTTTCTTTTTCGATTACCGTTCCATCTTCCAAAACAAGTTTTGGAGTAGCATTTTCTGATACGGTTTCTTTTGTAATAATACATTTCACAATATCATCACGAGAAGGCAAATCAAACATTACATCCAGCATAATGCCTTCAATAATCGATCTTAACCCACGAGCTCCCGTTTTTCTTTCGATTGCTTTTTTCGCGATTTCTTGAAGTGCTCCCTCTTCAAAATCTAACTCCACATTATCTAACTCAAGCATTTTTTTGTATTGTTTTGCTAAAGCATTTTTCGGTTTTGTTAGAATTTCTACTAACGCCTCTTCATCTAATTGGCCAAGACTAGCAATAACTGGTAAACGACCAATAAATTCTGGGATTAGTCCAAAACGAAGTAAGTCTTCTGGCAACACTTTTGATAAAAGATCTTTGTCTTCAATTTCAGCTTCTTTTGTATCTGAACCAAATCCAATTACTTTTTGACCAAGACGTCTTTTAATAATCGGTTCAATTCCATCAAAAGCTCCACCACAAATAAATAAAATATTTGTAGTATCGATTTGAATAAATTCTTGATGAGGATGTTTTCTTCCACCTTGTGGAGGAACACTTGCAACAGTACCTTCTAATATTTTTAATAGGGCTTGCTGCACACCTTCACCAGAAACATCTCTTGTAATAGACGGGTTTTCAGATTTACGGGCTACTTTATCAATTTCATCAATATAAATAATACCCTTTTCTGCTTTTTCCACATCATAATCTGCTGATTGGATCAGTTTAAGAAGAATATTTTCAACATCTTCTCCAACATAACCAGCTTCTGTTAAAGAAGTCGCATCTGCAATGGCAAACGGTACATTCAGAATTCTTGCAAGCGTCTGCGCAAGAAGTGTTTTCCCGCTTCCTGTAGGACCAATCATCGCAATATTACTTTTTGACAGTTCTACATCATCAATTTTGCTGTTAGAATTTATACGTTTATAATGATTGTACACTGCTACTGAAAGGGCTTTTTTTGCTTGATCCTGCCCTATTACATATTCGTCTAAAATATCACGAATTTCATTAGGTTTTGGTACATCTTTAAATTCTACTTCTTCATCTGTTCCAAGTTCTTCTTCAACAATTTCCGTGCACAATTCAATACATTCATCACAAATATACACACCTGGTCCAGCCACTAGCTTGCGAACTTGATCTTGTGTTTTGCCACAAAATGAACATTTTAATTGTCCCTTTTCATCATTAAATTTAAACATGTCTTCACCCCTTAAAAACTTCTTTGTATATGTTTATCCCTCGGATTAATTTTTTTTAAACAAATTTCACAACAGTTATGTATTGCATTGTAACACAATGGCCTATGTACAGGAAATGATACAGCTTGCGGTTCTAATTAATCCGAGGAAATAAAACTTATGTACTTCTTTTCAGCATAACCAGATTTATCAATCTTAAGCCTGGAAATAATGAAAACGAATAAAAGTATATATGCTCCCTGTACATACAAGGTTAAAAGGAATCTTATTGCTTCATTTTATTCTATGTTCCAACTTACTAATATAAAACTAAGGCACGATTCATTCGCGCCTTAGTTTTTTTACTTACTTCTATTATGCAACAGTTTTACTGTTTTCCACAAGAAAATCGATTGCTTTTCTCATTTTTATATCCATTTTTAAGTTTTCTAAGCCGCCAAGTGCTTGTGTAATCGCGTCTACAGGCATTTTGTACATTTCTGCCATTTTTTCTAATTCAGCTGTAGCTTCTTCTTCAGCTACTTCTAAGTTTTCAGCATTAACAATAGCTTCTAATGTCAAGTTAACACGAACACGTTTTTCAGCATCTTCTTTCATTTGGCCTTTAAGTGCATCTTCATCTTGACCAGAGAATTGGAAGTATAATTCAAGGTTCATGCCTTGTTGTTGAAGGCGTTGTTCAAATTCACTCATCATACGGTCAATCTCTGTGTTAACCATTGCTTCTGGGATATCAATAGTTGCATTTTCAGCAGCTTTTTCTACTACTGTATCACGTACTGCATGCTCTGCTTGATGTTTTTTCTCGCCTTCTAAACGTGCTTTAATTTTTTCTTTTAAAGCTTCTAACGTTTCAGCTTCTTCATCTACATCTTTCGCAAACTCATCATCTAATGCAGGAAGTTCTTTTCCTTTAATTTCATGAATCGTTACTTTGAATGTAGCAGGTTTTCCAGCTAATTCTGCTGCATGATACTCTTCTGGGAAAGAAACTTCGATATCTTTCACATCTCCTGTAGCCATGCCAACAACTTTTTCTTCGAATCCTGGAATGAATTGTCCTGAACCTAATTCAAGAGAGAAGTTTTCAGCAGTTCCGCCTTCGAAAGCAACTCCGTTTTGGAAGCCTTCAAAATCCATTACTACTGTATCGCCTAACTCAGCAGCGCCTTCTTCTTTCACTACTAATTCAGCTTGTTTTTCTTGCAAAGCTTTAATTTCAGCATCAACGTCTTCTGCTGTAACTTCAGTGTTTACTGCTTCAACTTCAAGACCTTTGTATTCGCCTAATGTTACTTCTGGTTTTACAATAACAGTTGCTTTGAAAATAAGTGCTTTTCCTTTTTCGATTTGTTCTACATCGATTTCAGGACGATCAACTGGCTCAATGCCTGTTTCTTCGATTGCACCTGCATACGCTTCTGGCAATAAAATATCGATAGCATCTTGGTAAAGAGATTCTACTCCAAAACGTTGTTCGAACATTCCACGTGGAATTTTCCCTTTACGGAATCCAGGAATATTTACCTTTTTCACTACTTTTTTAAATGCTAATTCTAAACCTTCGTTTACTTTTTCAGCGTCTACTTCAATTGTTAAGACACCGCGGTTCCCTTCTAATACTTCCCATTTAGCTGACATACTCTATTTCCCTCCAACATCTATTCTACTTTTCATTACTTTTAACTTTTGTTTAGATACTACTTTATATTATTTTTAAAAAATCAAACTACTATCATTTAGTTACATCGCTAATTACTAGCCTAAATAATAGGAAAAGCAGCAATCTATCAGTCAAAATATCATTCACATTTTCTAAATGCAACCACTACATTATATCATAGGTTCTTGTTGTTTCAACATTCTAGCCTAAATATTAGAATAAGAAATTTCCTCCAAGCTCTTTATGAAGCAATTTGCTTCTTCTATTTCTGCTTCATTAACTCCATAAATACTACTGTATAAAGATATTTTCTCTTCTTGTCCATAATACTCATTAATTATAAAATGATAGGCAGCTGCCCATGTCTTCGCAGTAAATAATTCTAATTTCAACGGGTATAATAGAAAAAATTGACGTTCTAGCAGAACCTTGATGTTTTCAAACAAAACTGGATCTTCATTCTCCAATGTTTCTCTTACTATATTTTTAATTTCTATAAATTGAGATTGTGACTGCATATCTTCAAGCATACTTGGAATAATGTTTATCGTTCTCTTAAATTTATATACCGACAATTCTTTATCATATTCCTGCTCTTTTAAAATATTTAGCAACAAGGTTTTTAAAAATGGACTGCCATCCTCTGACACTAAATACTCTTTTATTTCATCTATATAGGGACGAATATTTTGATTAGCCAATTTTGAAATAAGCACCATTTGTTCATTTGCATCTTGAAGGGAGGTTAATTCCAATTTTCTCCCTATTGGATGAACATTTTCCATTTCATTTTCTTCCTCTTTATTATTGACACTTAGAGCCATCCGTCTGCTGAAATCAAGCATCTTTGAAAAATGTTCTATTTTATTCACTGGAATTTGATGGTCTTCTAATAAAACCTCTATGGTTGTAACAATTTCTTCATATTCATGTAGTTGAACTAAAATCATTAGATACAAATCAAGTACATGAATATAATCACCCATTCCCTGATCCAGCATATTTTTTGCAATATCTTTTGCTTGATGCAAAGAGCCTAATTCATAATAAGATATAATTAGTCCGATTTGTATTTCACTATTTTCGGCATTTAACTCCATTGCTTCTTTAAAATAGGAGATCGCTTCGTAATAGTTTTTTTCCTGTACGGAATCAAGACCTTTTTCTAATAATCGCTGATCTAAATCGGGGAAAAGTACGATATTATCTTTCTTTTTCAAATCCCGCTTTTTCATTTTTTTACCGCCTAATGTCTCTATTTTTAGCTAGTTTAGCATTTTTGTTCTCTTTCTTGCAACCACTCTTTCATCTGCGAAGAAAAAAATACTTTTTAAAACAAATCCCATGCTTCACTAGTTTATCCCGAACACTAGCAGTTCACATTTCAACAAAAAAAAGAATCTGCCCGATGGACAAACTCTTTTATCAGCACCTCATAATACAGACACTTTCGATTTATGTTGTTCATATGCTTCAATTTCCTGATCATATTGAAGGGTTATTTCAATTTCATCCCATCCGTTAAGTAACATCTTTTTCCAATAGGGATGGATAGAGAAAGATTCTTTAAACCCTCTTTCATCCTCTACTGTCTCTTCTTCTAAATTAATTTGCAAAGAATAAGGTTGGTCTTTTGCTGCTTGTAACAAATATTCTACCTTTTCATTATCCAATTGAATAGGAAGCATACCGTTTTTTAAACAGTTTTGATAGAAGATATCAGCGAAAGAAGGTGCAATTACCACTTGAAAGCCATAATCCTGCAAAGCCCACGGTGCATGTTCACGAGAAGAACCACAACCAAAGTTTTTATTTGCAACAAGTATAGTGGCACCTTGATTTTCAGGGAAATTCAATTCAAACTCTGGATTTGCTTCCCCATTCTTCTTAAAACGCCAATCAAAAAAAACAAATTGACCAAACCCTGTTTTTTCTGTTCTTTTTAAAAATTGTTTTGGAATAATCTGATCGGTATCGACATTAACGCGGTCCATTGCAGCCGCCTTGCCAACCAACTTCTTAAATCCGCTCATTTTTTCGCCTCCTTGCTATTGTACTGCTGCTCACTTAACAGCTTTAAACTAATTCCATCACTTGTTCATTTCTTACATCTACAAAGCGGCCATTTATCGCAGCAGCTGCAGCCATTGCCGGACTTACTAAATGTGTTCTAGCTCCCGCACCTTGTCTTCCTTCAAAGTTACGGTTTGAAGTGGAAGCGCAATGTTCACCGCTTGGAACAACATCATTATTCATACTTAAACACATACTGCAGCCCGATTCTCTCCACTCGAATCCAGCCTCTGTAAATATTTCATTTAGACCTTCTTGCTCTGCTTGTTTTTTCACTTTTTGCGATCCAGGAACTACTAATGCACGTACGCCTTCTTGTACTTTACGTCCATTAATAACACTTGCCGCCTGACGCAGATCTTCTATTCGAGAATTAGTACAGGATCCGATAAACACATGCTGGATTTTAATATCTGTTATGGACTGCCCCTCGTTTAAATTCATATATTGAAGTGCACTTTGTAATGCACGACGATCGGTTTCGTCATTATACTCAGAAGATGTTGGAATCGTTTCGTCTACTTTTGCTGTCATAGCAGGATTTGTACCCCAGCTGACCATTGGAGCAATATCATTTCCATCAATTTCAATCACTTTGTCATATGCTGCATCGCTATCAGAAACTAATTCCTTCCACTCTTGTATAGCAGCATCCATATCTTCAGGTGCATACTTTCTGCCTGTTAAATATTCAAACGTGATTTCATCCGGATTTACTAACCCAGCTCTTGCTCCACCTTCAATTGACATATTACAGATTGTCATTCTTTCTTCCATGGAAAGCTTGTTAATTACTTCCCCTGTATATTCAATAACATAACCTGTTCCGAAGTTAACGCCATATTTAGACAAAACATAAAGAATAACATCTTTTGCGGTAACACCTTTTGAGAGTTCGCCATTTACATCTATTTTTAATGTTTTAGGTTTCGTTTGCCATAAACTTTGTGTCGCAAGTACATGCTCTACCTCACTTGTACCGATTCCAAAAGCAAGCGCTCCAAAAGCACCATGTGTTGAGGTGTGGCTATCTCCGCAAACAATTGTTTTACCAGGCTGTGTTAATCCTAGTTCTGGTCCAATTACATGAACGATGCCTTGTTCTGGACTCTCAAGATTTGCTAATGGTACATTAAATTCCAAACAGTTTTTTTCCAACGTAGTTATTTGATTTAATGCGACTTCATCATCTATTTTAAAACGATTAACAGTGGGAACATTATGATCCATTGTTGCAAATGTACGATCGGGTCTTCTCACTGTACGATTTTTCATTCTTAAACCAGAAAAGGCTTGTGGTGATGTTACTTCATGTACAAGATGTAGATCAATATATAATAAATCTGGTTTCCCTTCTTCTTGATGGACAATATGTTTTTCCCATATTTTTTCAATAATTGATTTTCCCATCATCATCCCTCACTTTCTTGCTGTATCTTCTATCTTTACTTTTGTATTATGAAAATCCTTTTATCATGCCATTTTCTGCTTTTTTCCAAAAAAGCTGGCTTTCTCTATTTATTCCTATATATTAAGCTTTTAATTTAGCGACTAGTTGAGATAAAATTTCTTTTTTCACTTCTTCAACCATTTCTGTTGTTGAAACTGCTTTTGTGTTTGGTGAGATAATATCTCTTGTACGGAATCCATTATCCAACACATGATTCACTGCATTTTCGATTAAAGAAGCTTCTTCCTCCAATTGAAAAGAAACACGTAGAAGCATTGCTGCTGAGAGAATTGTAGCAAGTGGATTGGCAATGTTTTGGCCGGCAATATCTGGTGCTGAGCCATGTATTGGTTCAAATAAGAATGGACCATTTTCAGAAATACTAGCAGAAGGCAGCATCCCCAACGAACCTGTTAGTACAGATGCTTCGTCACTTAATATATCTCCAAACATATTTTCAGTAACCACTACATCAAATTGTTTCGGGTTTCTAACAAGCTGCATGGCTGCATTGTCCACTAGCATATGGTCTAACGTTACATCTGGATATTTCGCTGCGATTTCATTTGCACATTCTCGCCATAACCTGCTCGATTCCAATACATTTGCCTTATCTACTGAAGTTACTCTCTTAGAACGAGTTACAGCCATTTGAAATGCTTTTTCGATTACCCTTGTAATTTCTTCTCTAGTGTATACTAAAGTATCTACAGCACCTGACTTGCCATTTACTTCTGTTCTTTCACTCGGTTTTCCAAAGTAAATTCCACCTGTCAGTTCTCTTACGACAAGAAGATCTACATCTTCAATAATTTCTTTTCGTAATGGAGAGGAATCTGCTAAACTTGCATAATAAGTGGTTGGTCTTAAATTTGCGAACAGATTTAATTCTTTTCTTATTTTCAGTAATCCTTGTTCTGGACGTAGAGGAACAGGCAATGACTCCCATTTTGGTCCGCCAACAGCTCCTAATAGAACAGCATCACTTTCTTTACAAAGTTCTATAGTTGTATCCGGCAATGGACTTCCCTCGATATCAACCGCACTTCCACCGATATTTCCAAATTTAAAGTCAAATTCATGCTGAAATTGCTCTTCAATTACTTGTAATATCTCTATAGCACCTTGTACGATTTCCGGTCCTATTCCATCTCCCGCTAATACAGCAATTTTTTTCTTCATCTCAGTTCGCCCTTTCCATAAAAGTGAAACTGCCATCAGTGAAGCTTTCGTCTCCACTGATGAATAGTTGTACAAATCAGGTATTACGGGCATATTGTTTTCCATCTAATCAAGATGGAGATACTGCCTGTTAAACAACTTAACAACTAGCTATTTACAATTTCAACTGTTTGTTCTTTTGCTAATATCACTCTATTAATAGCATTTAGGTATGCTTTTGCAGAAGCGACTAAAACGTCTTGGTCAAGTCCTCTTCCATTCGATTCTGTATTTTCATATCGAACATTTACAAATACTTGGGCAAGTGCGTCTCTTCCGCCACCAATGGATTGGATTCGATAATCTAATAGATTAGCATCCCCGTTCACCGATTTTTCCAATGTATTGTAAAGTGCCTCGACACTTCCAGAACCCGTGCCAGTTTGTTCAATCAATTCATTTTTCGCACCCGATAACTTAACAGAAGCTTCTGGAGTATTATCCTCATTATGTTTAACCTTAACATCAACAAGTTCATAATACTTTTCTTCTTTTGATAGTTTCTTTTCTAATACAATCGCAATAATATCTTCATCTGTTATTTCTTTTTTATGATCTGTCAATTCTTTGAATGCTACAAATAAATCTTTAATATCACGATCGTCTATTTGTAATCCTAATTCTGCTAGACGAGTTTTAAAGGCATGACTGCCGGAATGTTTTCCTAATACCATATTATTCGATTGATAACCAACCAATTCAGGTGAAATAATTTCATATGTTGTTTTTTCCTTCAACACACCATCTTGGTGAATCCCTGATTCATGTGCAAAAGCATTACGTCCTACGATTGCTTTATTGCCTGGTACAACCATTCCTGTTAACTCACTAACAAGGCTAGAAGTTCTACTGATTTCTTTTAAGTTAATTCTTGTACTCTTTTTATAATGATCATTACGAATATGAAGCGCTACCGCAATTTCCTCAAGGGATGCATTTCCTGCTCTTTCCCCTATTCCGTTAATCGTACATTCTACTTGAGTGGCACCATGTTCAATTGCAGCTAATGAATTAGCTGTTGCCATTCCTAAATCATCATGACAATGAGTTGAAAAGGAAACTTTATCAAAAGAAGGAACATTATCCTTTAAATATTGAAAGACTTTGCTGTACTCGTATGGATTTATGTATCCAACGGTATCGGGAATATTAATAACATCCGCGCCTGCCTGAATCACTTCTTCAATAATTTCTGCTAAAAATGGAAGTTCCGTTCTACATGCATCTTCCGCACTCCATTGAATGATTGGAAACTTTTGCGCTGCATATTTAACTGCTGATACCGCTTTTTCCACTACTTGTTCTTTGGACATTTTTAATTTATATTGACGGTGAATGGGAGATGTTGCTAAAAACACATGAATTCTTGGCTCCGCTCCATCCTTTAAAGCTCCCCATGCAGCATCTATATCTGATTGCACTGCTCTTGCAAGTCCTGTAACAGAACTATTTTTAATCGTCTGTGCAATTTTTTGCACAGACGTAAAATCTCCTTTAGAAGCAGCTGGAAAGCCTGCCTCTATGATATCTACATTTAATCTCTCTAATTGTTCGGCAATTAATATTTTTTCAGCAAGATTTAGATTTACTCCTGGTGATTGTTCCCCATCTCTTAATGTTGTATCAAAAATCTTAATTTTTGCCACTGCCTACCACTTCTTTCTTTTTAGAGCTCTTAACAAAAGGCATCATTGCGCGTAGTTCTTTTCCTACTTTTTCAATTAAATGTTCATTTTCACTTGTATTGATTGCAGTAAATTCAGGTCTGTTTGCTTGATTTTCTAAAATCCAGCCTTTAGCAAATTTACCTTGTTGGATATCTGTTAATACAGCTTTCATTTCTTTCTTCACATCTTCTGTTACGATTCTTGGTCCAGTAACAAAGTCACCCCATTGTGCAGTATCAGAAATAGAATATCTCATTCCAGCGATTCCATCTTCATACATTAAGTCAACGATTAATTTCATTTCGTGCAAACACTCGAAGTATGCAAGTTCAGGCTGATAACCAGCTTCCACTAATGTTTCAAAACCAGCTTTAACAAGTGCTGTTAAACCACCGCAAAGTACAGCTTGTTCACCAAATAAATCTGTTTCTGTTTCTTCTTTAAATGTTGTTTCTAATGCACCTGCACGCAACGCACCAATTGCTTTTGCATATGCTAAAGCTAAGTCTCTTGCTTCTCCACTAACATCTTGGAAAATAGCGAACAATGCTGGAACGCCTGCTTCTTGCTCATATGTTCTACGAACCAAGTGTCCTGGGCCTTTAGGAGCTACTAATAATACATCACAAGCTTCTGGAGCTACAATTTGATTGAAATGAATATTGAATCCATGTGCAAACATTAATGCTTGATTTGTAAGGTTTGGTTTAATTTCTTCATTATATACTTTTGTTTGAAGCTCATCTGGTACTAAGATCATAACGATATCCGCTTTTGCAGTTGCTTCTCCAACAGAATATACAGTAAGTCCATCTTCTACCGCTTTATCCCAAGATTTACCTTCTCTTAAACCGATGATTACATTTACGCCACTGTCTTTCATATTTAAAGCATGTGCATGACCTTGTGATCCATATCCAATTACTGCTACAGTTTTTCCTTCTAAGTATCCTAAGTTTGCGTCTCCGTTATAATACATTTTAGCCATTTTTTATTCTCCCTTTCGAATTCAAGTTTTATTTTTATTTTTTATTTTATTGCTTAAACAATTGAAAAAGTATTTTTAGAACTTGTGCTTTTTTGTGATCCACGAGGGAAAGCAGTTGTTCCTGTTCTTGCTAATTCTTTAATGCCATATGGGCGGATAAGTTCGATAAAAGCATCTACTTTATTCGATTCACCCGTGATCTGAATAACAATACTTTCTTTGCTGACATCAATGACAGATGCTCTAAAAGGCTCAATTAAGGAATACAATTCATGCCTAGTATGTGGAGCTGCAAGAACCTTAATCAATGCAAGCTCTCGGGCAACAATTGATTGATCTGTAATGTCAACTACTTTCAAAATATCCACTTGCTTATTTAATTGTTTTGTAATTTGCTCAACATCACTATCGTTTTCTACATGGACGACACAAGTAATTCGAGAAATCCCCTCATTTTCTGTATGTCCTACAGAGATGCTTTCGATATTGTAATGTCTTTTTGAAAACAAATTCGTAATACGATTAAGTACGCCTGATTTGTTTACAACGGTTAAACTGATTATTTTCTTCATGGTTTGATCCCTACCATTTCATGTAATCCTTTGCCAGGTGCAACCATTGGAGTAACATTTTCATTTGGATCTAAACAGAATTCCAGCAATATCGGCTCTCTTACTTTTAATGCTTCATCAAGAATTGTTTCCGCATCTTCTTTCGTAGAGATTTGATATCCTTTTATTCCATATGCATCTGCAAGTTTTACAAATGACGGCTGAACCGATTCCTTACTATGAGAGAAACGAGAATCATAGAAGAATTCCTGCCATTGTCTTACCATTCCTAAAGCATGATTATTAAAGACGATAATTTTAATAGGTAAATTTAATTCTTTAATAAGGCCTAACTCTTGGCTGCACATTTGGAATCCACCATCACCGCTGATTGCTAAAACCGTTGCATCAGGGTCGGCTAATTGTGCTCCAATACTGGAGGGTAAACCGAATCCCATTGTTCCAAGTCCTCCAGATGTAACCCATCTATTTGCCTTTTTGAATGGATAATATTGTGCTGTCCACATTTGATGTTGACCAACGTCTGTTGTAACAATTGCATTTCCATCTGTTTTTTGATGTAAAAGTTCTAACACTTGCTGTGGTTTTAACGAATCGGAATTTTCATAATAATAAGGATATTCTTTCTTCCAATTTTCTATCTTTTCTACCCATTCGCTATGTTCTGACTTTTTGCCATTTTGTTTGGTTAATTCACTTAAAGCCTCTTTCGCATCTGCAACAACTGGAATTTTTGTTGGAATCACCTTGCCGATTTCAGCAGGATCGATATCGATATGTGCCTTGATTGCATTTGGTGCAAAATGCGCTAAATTTCCTGTTAATCGATCGTCAAATCTTGCTCCAACGTTTATTAGCAAATCAGATTCGTATAAAGCCATATTAGCCGCATAACAACCGTGCATACCTGCCATTCCAACAAATAGATTATTATCTGAAGGGAAGCCTCCTAAACCTAATAATGTATGAACAACCGGAATTTGCTGCTGTTCAGCATATTGTTTTAGTTCATTGCTTGCATTTGCAAAAATAACTCCAGCACCTGCTAAAATAACAGGTTTTTTTGCTGCACTAACTGCTTCTGTTAATTTGCGTATTTGCAAGTAGTTTGGTTGTGTAGTTGGCTGATAACCTGGTAAATCAATTTCCTTTTCTTCTGGCACTTCTGTGATCATTGCTGCGATATCTTTTGGAACATCGATCAAAACAGGACCTGGTCTTCCGCTTGTTGCGATGTAAAATGCTTCTTTAATTATTTTTGGAATTTCTTCCAAACTTCTAATTTGACAATTGTACTTTGTTATTGGAGTTGTGATTCCTAAGATATCTGCTTCCTGAAAAGCGTCTGTTCCAATAACACCTGTTGCAACCTGCCCTGTAAAAACAACTAATGGCAAGGAATCCATCATCGCATCTGCAAGCCCTGTCACTATGTTGGTAGCACCAGGTCCGCTTGTCGCAATTACAACACCAGGTTTTCCGGAAATTCTTGCATATCCTTCAGCAGCATGTATACCGCCTTGTTCGTGTCTTGGTAAAACATGAAATATTTTTGAATCATAAATTTTATCGTAAATTGGCAGCACTGCACCACCAGGATATCCAAAAATAAATTCTACATTTTCCTTTTCTAACGCCTGCAATAAAAGATCAGCACCAGTCAACGGCTTTGTATTAGCCTTTGCATTTCCAAAGGCAGTTTCCTGTAACATTTGTTGCCCCCCTCATAAAAGTAAATAACTACACCAATTTATTAAAGGAATCTAAAAATATGATGCTTTTTAACTACCTATAAGCAAATATTAATAAAAAAAGCCCTTTCACCCCCATTGTTTACTAACTACTTTTAGTAGACAAAGGGATGAAAAGGCTTTTGCTTTCCACGGTACCACCCTCATTCATACACAGCAATTGTGTATGCACTCAGCGAACAGTTACGTTCTATTTTTGGTAACGAGTGGGCATCACTCGGTTAGCTCTAATCGAAAAATCTTTCAAGCTAACACTCAGAGGTGAGTTCATTTCAATTGGTTTCACCGGTTCTCAGCACCACCGGCTCTCTGTAGAATACCATGTTTGAAACTACTTATCCTCATCATCGTATTTTCAATATCTTTATAAAATTATAGTTTTTAGGTGTTTTTTATTATGCGTCAAAAATTTTCTGTGTCTATTCAACAAAAGCTTATCTCGTTTG
The DNA here is from genome assembly GCA_047718615.1 of Bacillus sp. (in: firmicutes). GTDB lineage: Bacteria > Bacillota > Bacilli > Bacillales > Cytobacillaceae > Niallia. The sequence continues at coordinate 13,308 of JBDNRM010000104.1, forward strand.
TCTGTGTTTCTGTTTTGCTTTTGTTGAAGTAATCTTACGCCGAATTGAAAAAAGAGTCAACAGTATTTTTGAGAATTGTTAGATAATTAAAACAAGTTATTGTATATAGTAACCGCTTACAATACTGATAAATAAATAAACTTAGAACTTGAAATTTTTCGAAAAAATTTTTTAAAGATCGTTTTTTTTTCCAATATTTTAATGTTTTCTTGCTATAAAAAACCACAAAAGGCAGGTTATTTTCGTTCATTTATAATCAATGAATGCTTATATGTATACTATGTATTTTTTTCTTCTTATTAGTTATATGAAATGCTTTAATCTCAAAGTGAATTATAATACAATAATTATTCATTCGTACATCAACTTGTTACATTTTCTAACACGGTTTTTAAATTCTTCTATTATTAGTAAGGAGAAAATAGGTTGACAGAAAATATTCTCTCAATTAGTCCGCAGCAGAATACACTTCGCTTTCCATGTGGCGGGCGCCGAGCCTCCTCGCTGCGCTGCAGGGTCTCGGTCTGTCCCGCAATTCTCATAGGAGTCTTTGTGTATTCTGTCTGCTCCCTGCTACTACAAACTTAGACCATAAAAAATAAATGCTTCCGTATTAGAAAACGGTTGCATTTATCGGGAAACTAATTAGTTGCTGTGTTGATATCATGGATCCATGATAAACGGATATTTAATACATTTTGTTTTTCATCTTTTAAAAAGATTGTTTGATCATTTAAGTTAAGTTTTTGAATATAGCCTTTACATGTTTCTAAGAATCCATTTTTATAATAATTAATTACGATCAATCGATTTCTACCTAGTTCTTTTAGGACCATTTTTCATTCTCCTTTAATTTAGTATTTACTTTTTGATCATCTATTCACATATTATCATTCGTTTTATTGCTATAACTATAGTATACACGAATTACAGTAAGCGTTTACAATGAATTGTGACAAATTCACGAATTTTTCATATGTAAATAGACTCTACTCACATCTTTTCTAAATTAAATGTTTTTTAAAAATATTTTTAACAATTAAAATGTACTAAATGAGA
>JBDNRM010000105.1:0-14346 GCA_047718615.1 Bacillus sp. (in: firmicutes)
GTCTATATCTTATTAAAGATCGAATGAATATACTATGGGATAACCTAGTCAAGATAAAATCGAGTAAGGATTATGAAAAAATTGATGTAATAGAAGAAATATTTTCTAATTTTTCAGAAAGGGAAGAGAAATATGATAAGAATAAGCTTGTAGAATATTTAAGCACAGAACAGAATCTAAAAAAATTGTATACTGCTTTAGAACAGAATGTAATCATGCAAAGGGAAATTGCCTATCTAAGAGAGATGTTTATTAGTATTGGTACGTTTATTGTTAATATAAAAGCTCTCCATGAGTCGATTGAACATGATTTGACAAGAATATATCGGTTGAGAAACAAGTTAGTTCACTCTGAAAATAATGTTTCATTTAATATAGATATATTTACTATCCGTCTAAATAAGTATATTAACTCACTCATTGGAACTTTAATACATTATTTGAAAAGGCAGCCGAACCTACTAATTTCTGAAATTTTAAATTCAATACATGAAACTTATGAATGGTATATAAGTATGTTGGAAAATGCAGAAATAAAAGAAAAACAAATAGGAAAGGAAAAAGCAGAAGGAAAAAATGATAAGAAAGAACAAGAGAAAGAAGGAGAGAAAGGTATAAAAGCATTTGTGGATATAAATACAGTTGCCTTTCCGCCTTATCTATTTATGTAGGTTATATCTTTTAGCTCTTCGTCACTGTGACGACCCGCATATTGCAATCAGCTTTCTCTATAAATTTATGATCGGTGTACAAACGATGTTTTAAATCGTCACTGTCAGGCATAGAAAGGGGAAAATATTAGTTAATATTTTCTAAAAACACAAAAAATAAACCACTGTTTTACTTTGACTTACTGATGAAGTAAAATTTATATTAAATGATTGCAAACCGATGTATCTTCATATTTTACCATATCAGAAACACAGTGAAAGGATTCATGTTATGACATTTTTAGAACAGATCAAACCACACTTAATAAGTCGTGATGCGCTTATTCAAGATACGGTGCTTCAAGCGCTGCATCATTATCCCAATGTCCCTGAAGAATGGACACTCGCATTATTAGAAGAAGCTTTTAAGAATAGAGAAAAGCAATCGGCTATCTTAATTGATGTCGAAAACCAACCAATTAAAGAGGAAGCAGTTAAAATTCTAATAGAAAATATGCCAAAGATGAATCAATCAAAGATACATCTTGCGAAAAAATTGTTGAACAATATTGAACCAGAACTTGCGCTTAAATATAGGCAATCACTAGAAAAATATATTAATAAAGACATGTGGTCATTGTATAAGCTTTTAATCAATGGAACTGAAGAAGACGTATACTCAGAATATGGGCAAACATTAGCTGACTTTGAACATTCAGAGACCTATCAGTATGATCTGTATATAAAAGCAAAGACAATTGCAGCATGGCTCGTAAAAAAGAATTGGATCACAGAAGATGAAATTGGTTGGGTTCTTGAAGAAGAATTAAAAAATCCTTTCATTTCATTTAATGGGATTCTAAATGTGTACATGGCTGGGTTATTAAAACTAGATAAGCATATTCCATTACTCGCAAGCTTACTTGTCCGTGATGAAGATATTTTGTTAGAGGAAATTTGTGAGGCGCTGATTAGATTCCAATCTGATGAAGTCGTGAATGCGGTTAAACCTTATATAAATAATCAGGAGTCCATCATTTTTGCTTTATCTATACTAGAAAACATTAAATCAAATCTGTCTATTCAGGTATTAAGAGAAGCTTATCATTCAGCAACAAGTTTGGAAGATGAAGATATGATTGTCGAAGCGCTTTGTCATCAGTTGTCTGTAGATGCACTGCCTGAAATCGCGCATCATATGGAAAAAGAGTATTTTACAACAATTGTTGATATTGAACTAACAGCATATAGTTACTACTCAATATTAGGGCTCGCGCATCCTGGTCTAGAAGGATGGAAGGATGCTGCTTCAGAAAGAGAGATGGACTTTAGGGAAATTATGACGCAGGATACAAGTGTACTTTCAAACATACCCATTCGAAACGAAGGGGCTATGGGGTCTGACCCCTGAAAAGGAAAATCTTCAAAAGAATAATGTATTATATATTTTAGAGGAACCTGGTGCAGGATCTAAATCATTAAATAAATAGAGGAGTTTCAAGAATTTATGGAGAAGATCATGGTAGACACTTACAAATTAGACAGAATTTCAACTAGAATGGCGAAAGATTTCGGAACGATTTCTAAAGGACAAGAAGAACATTATGCATATCCTCTTTCGGTAATGGAAGGTAATATGTTGAAACTCCATCGTGAAGAATCTAATCGCTCAGGTCGAAAAGCATTAACGGCGATTCAAATGTCCCTGCTTACCGTAGATGGATATATAAAACAAGTTGAGTACGATTTTAGTAGTCATGCTACTCCGGAAAATCAGGCTTTATTACATGGGCTTCTTATGAGTTTTGACCCTTTTACAAATAGAGAAATTCATGAAGTAGTAATGGAGGATGGCAATTTTTTTGATGCAAAGAAATATTTCGAGATACCGATTAAATGCTTGTTAAGGATTGAAAAATCCATTATACAATGGACGAAACAATTTGGGCCGAACGGTTATTTTATCTTTATCGAGAATCATATGGGACAGATGATAAAGCAGGATGATATAATGAATTTTGCTATTTTAACCGATGAAAAGAAGCTTTGATCACCATTTTGTATTAACAGGGTATTTAACTAATAAGTAGGCTTAAGAACAAGGTGCCTGACCCTCAATGCGGTGATGATTTAATGAGCTAGGGGGCAGGAATCTTATTTAAATCTCTCAAGGGTGAATTTATATGAACCAAAAGGAAGATTTTTTTGAAAGAAAAAAGAGGCAATTAGGTGTTCATTTAAATGAAATGCAGAAAAAGGCGGTTCTTCATACGGAGGGACCTTTACTGTTGTTAGCAACCCCTGGTTCGGGGAAAACAACAAATATAATTGAAATCATTGACCTAACCATAAAACAGGTTTGGATAAACCAAATAAAAAATGATTACCAAAACTTCTATTTATTAAAAGAAGATACTTTGAAAAATGCTCTGTATTTTCATATTAGAAATCAATTAACGGACAAGTTTTTGTCTGATAACAATATTAGAATTTATACGGAATTTCATTATAAAAATAGTATTGCTGATATTGCTATTGTTCATATAAAGGACAATCAAGGTGAAGCACATCTAAAAGATAGGATAGATGAAGTAATAGCGGTTATTGAGATAAAATATAAATCTAATGGAAATGTTTCTCCATTTGAAAGTGATATTGTAAAAGTGGCAAGGTACATAGAAGGAGAAAGAGATTTTACGCAATATTATCTTGCGTTTATTCATGAGATTGAATAGGAGTTTGAATTAGGTGTATCGTGGTTAACTAAGGAACAACAAAAATTAGTAAAAGGACGATTAACAGAATTATCCGGATATTATGCAGTGGAAAAGTTGGTATGGGAGATACTATCTCATAACAATTTGAATAAAGATTTTCTGGATAAATAGAAATATGCTTAAGTACACTAGCTATAAAAGAACGATACGGTTTCAGAAGCAAAACGCTTAAAGTTTTACTTCATAAAGTGACAATTAGAAAATAAATTGTCTACAAATAAAGTAAATGCAAAATAATCTTCACCTAATTGATAGGTGGGGATTATTTGCGTTTATAAGAAGAATAAAAAAATCCCTCTTCCTCCCAACTTATCCTATTTTTACCCCACCATTTAGCTTATAATGGAAATAGGTACATTTACTTAAGGGGTGATTAAATTGGGTGAGTTATTTTTTACTGCATTTCAGGATATTGCTTCACAGGAACGGTTAAATGATTGGTATCAAAAGCAATCAATGAAACAAAAACCTCTCTATTATATTCTTCCGTCGTCTAAGTGGTTTCGGTCTGCTCGGAAGCTGCAGCCGGGTATTGCGTATCAAACTTTTGATGATTTGGCGACACTTATTTTGCAAACTGCTTCTATTCCTTTTACACCCATAACAGAAGATGATCGCTATTTCTTTTTTTACGATATTTTAAATCAAACAAACCAATTTTTATCCGAGAATTTACTTTCCAAAAAAGCAAAGGCCTATAATGACAGCTACGGTCAGTTGAAACGTCTTGGTTTTCCGGTGGAGGATACTCCTGCTCCGTTGGAAAAATTAAAAGAAGTTTTTTATACATATGAAGAAATCTATCAGGATGGAAAAGGCTTTTTCGATCCGGAAAATCGAATCGGTAAAGCAGTTGAGGTTCCAATTTCAAAGGATTCTTTCCCTTTAAGTCATGTGGTGATTGACGGCTATGTTGATTTTAGTCCGGTTCAATATAAGATGATCGACTATCTCTTAATGAACAATATTCCCGTTACTATATACTTGCCTGCATTGGATACACCTATCATTGCTGAAACGGCTGCTGCTTTAAAAAGAATGGGAATGTCCATTCAGCAGGAAAGCATTCCTACTATCGAACCGATGTTGCTAACAAGCTCAGTAAGTGCAGCCACGACAATTGAAGAAGAAATACATGGAGCTTTAGAAAGCATACATACAAAAAAAACGAATAGTTTTCAAGATTTCGCGATTGTTTTAGCCAATGAAACAGCCTACTTACCGGTATTAGAACGAATTAGTGAGGAAAAGCAGATTCCAATAAAACGAGCAAAGAAACTCCCGTTATCGGATTCTATTCTTTTTTCCTTTCTTCATCTCGCTTTAGAAAAAAACGAAACCCCTACGAAATGGGATCAGGTGCCATTGGTAGATATGTTAGCAAAGCTATGTTTTTTAACCCCAACTGATTTTAATACGTTAAAAGCAGCGTTTATCCATACTGAGGAACTAGTAATAGAAGAAATATCCTCATTAATGGAAAAAACAAAAAGCTTCCAATGGAGCTTGCCTGAAAAAGCATCTATCTCTGATTACATAAATGAGCTAGTTGATTTTTTAGCTTCACTTGAGCTTTTCTCCTTCTGGAATAAAAAGCTGTTAGATGGAAATAAGCAGGAAAGTCATCAAATTGCTTTTGCTATTCGTTCTTTAAAAAGAACCACTGAACTTTTACAAAAGCAAAAGGAAGAAGACATATTACCAACAAGCAAGATTATCGTTTCAATCGAAACGTTTAAGGAGAAGCTGCTAGTTAATTTGGAAGAGGAATCATTGTTTATCGATCGCGCTCCAACAGAAGGGATTGAAATTTTTTCTTTCCGTGATGTGCCTTTATTTAAAGGAAAGCATTTATTTGTACTTGGATTAAATGAAGGAGAGTTTCCGAAGCAGCATTCTTTAAGCGGATATTTCCAAGAACGTTATGTGGAGAATGTGGTTAGTCCTTATCCACTGCCGCTTGCTGCATATTTTATTCAAAAGGATGATGCAGCTTTTGAGCAATTAAAGTATTTAGCAGAAAATATTACTTTTTCTTTTGTACAGGGCATGAATCCTCATCAACCTTTATTGGCATCGAAATATTTAATGGATAAAGAAGTAGGGAGATGCTATTCGCATATTTCCCGATTAATAAATGATACTTATCAATCAAATAAGGAATATGAAGAAAAGATTTCTTATCATATTGGGATTGGAAAAGTGGTTCCTGAGCCACCGGTTGTGATAAGTAATTTTGCAAAGAACGTGCAGAAGCTTCAGAGCAGGGTAGAAAAAATTTCGGAAAAATGGCAGGAAACACTACGTTCCAATAGTATAGCGATTACTAGTTTAGAACGTTATGCTGGTTGTTCTTTTCTATATGGCATGGAGAGAGTACTGCAGGTAAATCCTCCAGTTGCAAAGCAATTCCGTTTAGATCCTATCCAAACAGGCAGCATGATGCATCGAATCGTGGAACAATTTTACCGAGGAGTAAAAGGGGTTTCTTTTAAGGATCTCGTTCATCACTTTAAAAATAGAGAAGAAGAAATACTTTTGGAGCTGTTTGAAAAGGAGTGGTCTTTGATTGTACATGCACATAAAGAAATTCCATTTAACTCTTTGCAAAAAGCAAAAGAGGAATGGATAAGAAGATTCCGCCGCTGGCTGGCTGCTGAAAAACGGCGGTTTTGGGATAATGAGGAGCTTCAGCATACAAGCATCTACCAATTAGAGGAAAGCATTCAATTAAAAATCGAATTGGCAAATAATCATTCGCTGACTGTTACTGGGAAAATAGATCGCATTGATGTAGATGAGCATGGATTTATGATTTACGATTATAAATCCAGCAATAAAAGCTTGGATTTTGACAACGAAATTCCTGCAGGTTTGGTATTGCAGATTCCTCTTTATCTCATGGCATTAGAGAATAAATATACGAAGGCTAACAGAACAAATAATCAACCTGTTGGGGGAGGCTATATCTCAATAAAGCAGCCGCATATACGAAAGAAAAATATGGTGTGGAGAGATGAACAACAAAAAGCCAGGTTTGAACCAGCTAGAATAAGAACGAATATCCTGCCTGTTCATCGTGAAGCATTGGAAGAAAAATACGGGATAGCTAATGTAATTGAAGAACTATGGCGTGGCACGTTTGCAGACTTTTCTATTCAGCCATTTTCAGAACAAGTTTGTACGTATTGCAACTATCAACCTATCTGCAGAATAAGAACAGAGCTGTCATAAAGGGAACCTTCCATCAGTGGGGGGACTACCCGTTAAGTGTGGGATAAAGGAGGAGCGGATCTCATGAAATTTAATAAGGAACAAAGAAACGCCATCTTTGGGAAAGAACAGTTAATTGTGGTTGCTGCAGGCGCAGGGTCTGGAAAAACAAAAGTATTATCAGAGCGTTATGTAACTATTTGTGAAGAAAAACTAAAAAGTGCTCTTCGTTTTGAATATGGGGATGAATTTGGAGCAGAGGTACCTCAAATCGTTACCCTTACTTTTACAGAGGATGCAGCATTGGAAATGAAGGATCGAATCCGCAAACGATTACTGGAAAAACGTATGTCAGTAGAAACCGAATATCCTCATTATATGGAACAAGCAAAGGCTTTTTGGACAAAGCAGTTAGAATCTTTAGAGACAAGCAGCATTTCTACCTTCCATAGTTTTTGTCAAAAAATAGTGATGGAAAATTCCTTTGAAGCAGATATTTTTCCAGATAGTTCGGTAATGGATGAAACAGAAAGTACATTAATGAAAACAGCTGTCTTTTCTGAGTTGGTAGAAGAGGGAGAAAGAAGCCAGCGGTGGGAAACTCTTTTTAAGGCAATAAACAAATTGGCTTTAAAGGATAGTATTTTTTCTGTATATGGAAAAGTAAGGGAGTATGAACAAAAAGGAAGCTTAGAGGATGCACTGAAAGTGGATGCGCTCATCACTTCGTGGGAACTGGAAAAGGAAGAAATCCTTCAAGAATTTGAAAATGATTTTTATCAATTTTTCTATCAGTATGAAATTCCGCCTAAATTAACTCCAGCTAATCAACGAATATGGAAGGAATGCTTAGCGGTTTTTCAGGCAAGTCTCCATGGAAAAAGCTTATTAGATAGCTTGCAGGCGGAAGTAAAACCGTTTAAAACGGCGCCTAAAAAAATCGCAGAACAGTTTCCAGCGTTTTATGATGTATTAACCCATTGGGTAACAATTAAGGAAAAGTTTCAACAAACAGAGGATCAAGAACAAATGGTAGAAACCATTCTTCATGAGTTCGGATCCTTCCTAAAAAGGTTCGATGAAGACTATCAGTTAGCAAAAAAGGAAGCAGGGAAACTAGATTTTTCTGATTTGCAGCAAATCGCACAGCAATTACTTCATCAACCAGCGGTCCAAAACTATTATTCTTCATTATATAAACATTTTTTAATAGATGAAGCGCAGGATACCAATTCATTGCAGTTACGTATTGTCGAAAGAATAAACCCTTCTTATCGATTTATCGTCGGTGACAGCAAGCAGTCTGTATATCGATTTCGGGGAGCGGATGTTCAGTTGTTAAATCGTTTGGCCATACAGGCTGAAGAAGAAGAGGGATCTGCTTTTATCGATATGAACATCAATTATCGCACATGTGAAAGCATTATTAACTTTATCAATTTGCTTTTTCAACAAGAGCATGTGATGGGATTAGAAAGGAAAGAAAATGATCCTTTATATAAAACCATATACTCTCCGTTATGCGCTTTTCGAAATAATGAATTTGCTAAGCAGCAGCGTGTCGAATTAATAAAAGTGACAGAAGAGAAAGAAGCGAGCCTGGAGGAGAATCAATATATCATGCTTGCTCGTCGTATGCTGGAGTTAAAAAAAGAAAAAGCAAGGATCTTTGATAAGGAGCTGAATACAGAAAGGTCTGTTGAATGGCGGGATATGGCTGTTCTTTTGGCATCAAGAACCAATTTACCCTTATTAGAGATGGCACTTAGAAGATATGATATTCCATACAATGTATACGGTGGATTAGGCTTTTATCAGCGCCAGGAAGTAATCGATTTTCAAAATCTTTTATGTTGGCTAAATAAGCCTTACGAACCTTATTACATAATGGCTGTATTAAGAAGTCCAATGTTTGCAGTAACGATGGAGGAGTTTTTAGAAATTCAATTTCACTATGGAGAGGATTCGAATATTAGCAGATTTATTTATGAGAACCAATTTCGTGATAATACAGGTGGGAAGCTGAAACAAAAGCTGGAAAACTTTTATCAACTTTTTGAATATTTCGTTCCTTTCAGTTGGAAAGGTTCTATTTATGGAGACTTGCATCATTTATTCGATGTAAGTGGGTTGAAAAAGGTCTTGCTTTTACAAAAGAATAACGTAATGAAAGTAGGAAACGTAGAAAAGTTAATCGATATCATTGAGAGTTTACACGCCAGATCAATGGAGGAAATGTTAGCTGATTTACAGGTTCTTATAGAGATATCTGAAAAAGAGGGAGACGCAGATGTGGAATTAACAGGTGGTGATTTTATCCATATCATGACCGTTCATGCATCGAAAGGATTGGAATTTCCTGTTGTATGTGTTCCCCATCTTTCAAGGTCACTTACACCTGATAGAGAGTCACTTCGTTTTGATTTAGAAGAAGGATTAGCAGTGACTTTTAAGATGGAGAATGAAGAAGATCTATTAAGAGATCCAGTTAGTATAAGTTCTGCTAACTTTAAACAACTGGCTGAACGAAATAAAGATCAAGCGGTCGAAGAATCAAAACGTTTATTCTATGTTGCGTTAACTCGAGCTCGTGATTATTTAGTGTTGTCATCAAAGGATAAAATACAAAAGGATACTTGGTATGAATGGCTATGTGCTGCTTTAGAAAGGGATGGAAATATAAATAAGGTTATCCGAATTTCAGACGGGGTGGAAGAACAGACTGTAGAAACTGCAAAATCACAATTCTATACAGGACCAACTGAAAAAATAGAAAGAAGTATACCTATTTCATTTTCTGTTTCCGAAGTAATTAGCTACATGAATGATCCGGAAGCTTTTGTGAAGAAACATATCTTAAATCTGGAAGATAGCTGGATAATCGAAACTGAAACGGAAGAAATTTTACTAATAGATGAAAAAGAGGAAGCAGATCTTGAATATAAAAAATCGGCCTATGATGCACGAGTTTTAGGTACGCTTGTCCATAGAATATGTGAGCTTATCGATAAAGGCTACCATAAAAATGAGGCATATAAAGAAGCATTTACTAGTTTGGTTCAACCTGAAGAAGAAGAGATATACAGAAAAAACGTTGCTCCTTTAGTACAAGCTTTTCAAACCAATAATAGAGGGCTGCCTATTGAAAATGAGTGGGAATTCATAGTGAATATCAATGGAGTACATATTATTGGGGAAATAGATAAAGTGGTTCAAGTGGATGGTCATTATGAAATCATGGATTTAAAAACGAATCAGATAAAAGCTAATGTAGAAGAATTATTAGACTATTATAAGCCGCAGCTCTACTTATATAAAATAGCTTATGAAAAAGAAAAACAGATTTCGATTAAAAACATGAGTTTTTTATTTTTACGCGATAAGAACCAAGGTTTATATACGATTCCTTTTGATCCTTTGTTTGAAAAAAAGGTGCTTGCTGCCATTCAAGACATGGTCGAATTAAAGAAAAGTTATATGGGAAGAATGGAGAAGATTTATGGCTGAAATACCAAATACAACGAAGATATTGGAATTGAAGAAGATTTTATCGGAAGAAACAGATGAAGTGCATAAATTATCGGTTAATGACTTGATTGAAAAGTTACAAAGATCTTTATCAACAACCGAACGCATAGATAAAAAAACGATTAAAAGGTATTTAGATTCACTAAATGAAAGTGGATTTGATATCATACAAGATGAAGAAAAATATGGAAAAATTGTATACAGTTATCAAGATAGATTATTTGAAACATATGAATTGAGAATGTTAGTGGATGCCATTCTTTCTGCACGGTTTGTAACAGAAGAACAAGCAAAAAAAATAATAGCAAAGCTAAATCAGCTAACAAGCAAGTATATTGCGAAATCATTGCCAAGTCCAATTAAATATAATAAATCAATGAATCACATCAACCATTTAACAAAAGTTTATATTGATAAAATACATCGAGCCATCGAAGGGAAAAAAGTAATTATTTTCAAATATGGAAAATATAATTTGGATCGCGAATTCGTGTTAAGCAGAAATGGTCAAGACTATGTATACCAACCTTACGAACTAATATGGGATCAAGGGTTTTATTACTTGATAGGAGAAAAAGAGAATAAAGAGGGGTTAAGTCATTATCGTGTGGATCGGATGCAAGACGTTGAAATAGTAGATAGAGGGTTTAAAAGAAAAGATGTAAACATGGATGATTATTTATATTCCACTTTTAACATGTTTACGGGTAAAGGAGAATGGGTGGAAATCCAATTTACTGGAGAGTATTTGATGAATGCTGTTATTGATAAGTTTGGAATGGATGCAAATATCAAAAAAATAGACGAGAATACCTTTACATTAAAAACGAAAGTACATGTAGGAGAAGGGTTTTATACTTGGCTTCGAGGCTGGGGCAGTAGCGTAAAAGTTTTATCACCTCCTTATGTTGTCGAGAAGATGAAAGAAGACATTGAAAAAATGAATAAAACCTATTTGTAGGGTGTGCCGTTTTTGGTACATCTCTTTTTGTATAATTTGGATATAAGCATAAGGAAGTATTTATCCCACTCTTAACGGGCAGTAAGACCCCCGCCTTAAGACTCCGAGAAATCGAGGAAGATAGGCGTTGAAACTCGCCCGTAAAGGTCCGAGTGAGAGGTACACAAACTAAGAACGCCACTTCCTGTGGCAACGTTTGTGTGATCCACATCCTGTGGAACTCAACTAACCATCAGTGGGGATGAGGAAAACCCCCACTGATGGAAGTTTACTTTATCCACCAATCATTTTAAGGAGAGATTACATGCATAAATCTATTATTCAATTATTTGACTTAGCAAAAGAAATTGATGAACTTGCAATAGAGGATTCAGCTGTTTTAATATATTTGGAGAAGAATGATCTTCTAGCTCCTCTTAATGAGATTGTGATGGTGGGGAGTGAGCAAGGAAAATAAATGGGAGGCTTGGTTGATTTTAGGGTTGCTATTCAATCGGAAAAGTAAATCGAAATGCCCGCTTCCCATGTGGAAGCGGTAAAAAATGCTGTAGTAAATAAAAAAAGTACTATCCCCTATTGCTTTAAAGCGCTATGACAGGCACTGATTTTTACAAAAACTCCTCTGTCTCTCTGTTACATAATGTTACCATACTGTAAAATTCGGTCCACATTTTCTACAAGAGAATGTTATTGGAAATTTTAATGATATGGGTAATAATTCCTCTATAATTTCTATCCCTGTATTACCATAGGTTTAAAATAGCAATCTTGCATTTTCCATGTTTTGTATCATGAATGGAAATATTACATCTGATAGCCTAATAGTAGAACAAATGAAAGACTGCTAGGAGGCACAAGGAATGAAAAAAGTTAAAAAACTAATAGCAGCCGCTGGGTTAATCGTATCTCTTTCTGCATTTACGTTAACCAATCAAACAGAGGCAGCAACAAATCACACGATACATAATGGGGAGACGTATTGGAAAATAGCAAAGGGATTCGGAATTCCGATGAATAGTTTAATGAATGCCAATAATAGTAAACCACTTATTGCAGGTGACACTATGATTCTACCAAACGCTACTATTTCCGCTGTAGATAAAGATTTAATGGCACGTTTAGTCCATGCGGAGGCAGTTGGGGAGCCTTATGCTGGAAAAGTAGCTGTTGCTGTTGTTGTACTGAACCGTGTAAAAAGTGATCAATTCCCTAATACAGTCCGTGAAGTCATCTACCAAATCTCAAACGGGCATTATGCATTCACTCCTGTACAAAATGGACAAATCAATCAGCCAGCTGATGCTGCTTCTAAACGAGCAGTAAACGAAGCAATTGCTTTAGGTGAATCAGGGAAAGGATCTTTATTTTTCTTCAATCCTAAAACTTCAAGCAGCAAGTGGATTTTTTCACGTCCCGCTACAGTGGAAATCGGGAATCATCGTTTTGCAAAATAAAAAGGATGTCTTCGAAGGGGCTGCCTCTTTGAGGACGTCCTTTTATTCTATCATTTCCATACCTTTCAATATATTTGAACAATTAAACAGCACCACATAGGACGAAATACTTTTGAAATTGAGTGTAACATTCTACTTGAGTTTCGCACCCTTAATAAACAAGGTTTTCTAAATCGTAATCTAGTTTAAACCCTTGTTATAGAAGGCTTTCCTATTAGTCCATTTTAATTGCTTATGCAGCTTTATCCTCCGTAAAAAAGGCAATGAAGTGTCTGTGGAAAGATGTAGTTCTTACAACCAAAGAACGGTTAATTTGATGGAGTCAAAGATGGAAATAGAGGATGGAAAAAGCAAACAGTTTATCCATAAAATAGATAAAAATGTACTGGGGAATTTTTACTTATTTGGATAAGTTGGATTTCCCTATCAAGCAAGGAAAGTTAAAAATTTACTCTTCATAGCTGGATAGAACAACAGGGAGCTGTTTTTATAGAAGCTCCCTGTTATACTAAAGAACTCTTCATTCCTACGTTTCAAGTAGTTCATCTAATTTGTCCAAAGCCGTTTTTAAATCTCCGTGAGCCATTTCTCCCGCTGTTTCCTCCTCGCATCAATCATTTTTCTTACTGTTCCGCCTTTTCATATATGAATATTGACGCAATAATCAGGATTTATCTATTAACATTGATTAAAATATGATGTAAAATTTAGTATTAAAGCTTCTTACTACTGAAATGAAAGGTTTGTGGAAATGGAACATTCTAATAAAAAAACAGCTATCTTAGAAACTGGCGATAGAATTTTGAAAATTCTTGAATGTTTTACAAATGATCAACCTGAATGGGGAGTTACGGAACTTAGTGAATATTTAGGATTATACAAGAGTGTAGTTCACAGAGCTTTAATAACTTTAGAACATCGTGGTTTTGTAAGCAAGAACCCAATAAGTCAAAAATACTTCCTTGGAATAAAACTCTTTGAATTGGGGATGGTAGTGGCAAATCAGATGAACTTGCGCTCCATTGCAAGACCCATTATGGAACAACTTTGTGAGGATGCAAAAGAAACAGTTATGTTAATGATAGTGGAAGGTTTAGATGGAATATGTATTGAAAAGGTGGAAAGTTCTCAAAGTGTAAGGGATACATCTCCACTTGGAAAAAGAGTGCCTCTTCACGCTGGTGCTACAACAAAAATTTTAATGGCATATCTTTCGGAGGAAAAGCTAAATCAAATTATTTCCCGTGGGTTGAAAAGATTCACCAAATATACGGTATGCGATTCGATTGAACTAATAAAGCAGCTCCAATTAATAAAAGAAAGAGGCAGTTGTATTTCATCAAATGATTTTAGTTTAGGGAGCATGGGAATAGCTGTACCTATATATGATTATACAGGCAAGGTTATAGCTGGTTTATCTATCTCTGGTTTGGAAATGAGAATGAAGGAAAATACGGATCACTTGCTTTTAAAGTGTCAACAAGCAGCCAATAGGATTTCGGAGAGGTTAGGGGGAAGATAAAAAGAAGCAGGCTCATCTAAGGTGATGTCTGCTTTAGTTCAGCTAGGTTAATGAACTAATTATAGCAAGTAAAGGACAAATTTCTGTTTATTTCAATTATTTTTTCAAAAAGTATGTTCAATTTTCTGACAAGTTTGTGTGCAGAAAAGAAGAATAGTGATAAACTAACCTCAAGTTAAGTAGATTATAGCATTTATACTATGTTAATCTTATTTTTCGATTATGGATTATGATGTATTGA